>JAUVDF010000020.1 GCA_030595455.1 Fidelibacterota bacterium
CCTGCGGGTTGCAAAACAGCTAGCCACGAAACTATCCAAAGCAGGCGCAAATGTCATATTGACTCGCCAGTCAGACACCGATGTAAGCCTTGGTGGGCGGGCTGTTCTAGCTAAAAGACACCAAAGTCACCTGCTGGTGTCTATTCACCATAATGGTTCGCTTAATGATCCTGGAATTGACCTGCCAATTGTCTACTTTTTCGGTGAAGCCACCCTAAATCCTGCTTCTGTTGATTTCGCCAGAATACTGCTGAGTAAAATGGAAGATAGTATGGTTTTTGAGCAAGCAGAGTCAGGCGCAGTTTACAGCGACCATCTCATTTACAGCTCTGGTACATCTATCTTGAGAAACACCATCAGTCAAATGCCGGGAGTTATCGGTGAAGGGGGCTTCTTTACAAATACTAATGGCGAGACCAGGCTAAAATCATCAGCCTATAATAAGCTTGAGGCAGAGGTCTATTATCAGGCAATTCTTGAATATTTCAGTCACGGCTTTCCATCAGCGACACATCGACAAGCTGACTCTAGCCAGTACATCGATTTGGATAGAGCTCTTGATTTTCAATTAGATGATGGTTTAGGTGGCTACCTATTTGATGAGAACTCATTTATTGTGACTCAGGATGATGATACAATAAATTTTTCCTGGAATACCCAGAGTGGTGTATTAAGTCTTCACCCTGAACAGAGTGACAAGCATGAAGTTACTTTTCAGATTTACGGTAGAAACTCAAAAGGGAATGCTTTGCATCCCGTTCGCTTTGTGCTCAGAACAGAAGCTGGATACAAGTGGAACGCTTATGAGAAGTGGTCGGATGCTTTTGAAAAAGCAGAAGATCTATATACGAGGATTGACTCAAGCAACGAAGCCCATGATGATGAGAGGATTGAATTAATCAGTGAATCTCTCCACCTTTATCAATTAAGTCTTGAGCTACAGATTGTTCACCCTAAAGCCCGAGTAGCCGAAGAGAGAACGCTGACACTATTAAAACTTAAGCAACAGTATTCTGAGGATGATCTTTCTAGTGAAATAGAAGAACAAGCTAAAAAGATATTAGAATTCTATCCAGATTAACTCATCATTTTACTTTAACTCTATAAACTCCCTCAAATCAGATTTAAGTAACCAATAAAGTTCACTCAAGTCATTTTCAGGCACTTCACACATCAAGAAGCCAAATAGCGGATATCGATTATAATTGGTTTTTCTTAGTTCAAGCGGGCTGCTAATTTTCTTAAGTAGATCCTCATAATTGAAGCTCTTAATTTCTTCCCCATGAACACCCGTACTATTATCTAACACAGCCAGCGCATGAACCTTTCCATTCTGGAGTTTTAGTATGGATTCCCAGTCAGGAGTGCTTCTTGTAATCAATTGTTCATAAATATTGACACCCCAAGCGTATTGAGCCATGTCGGGGGTAGAACACCAACCACCAAAGCGTAATGGGTTGACTTCTATGGCATTCATTGACCCGCCTGAGTCAACCCTCAGTTCAATGTGTGCCGGAAAATTATTTAGCTCTAATATTGATCCCAATTTATCAAGATAGGCTTTCACGGGAGCTAAATACTGCAGCATCAGGTCGCCAGATGTTATATAGACCCGATCACTTACATCTGAACCAGAGGCGAATAGGTGCTGCATCATATTAAATATCACTACTTCACCCTCATCATTGTAATAGCAATCAACAGCAAATTCTTCACCGGGGATCACGTCTTCAATAATAAAATTGGTGTTATCCAGAACACCTTTGGGATACAGGCCTGTGATACTACTAATCGATTCAGAAAGGTGTGAGACAACTCGATCCCAGTGATTAGCATCTGTTACTTTGTAAACGCCCAAACTGAAGAACCCGACTGCTGGTTTTAAAATAACCGGGAAAGGAATTGACGCAGTAGACAGTGTAGCCAGCTCGGTATAGGCAATACCCTTATAAAAATATTCTGGGTGCAAGCTGGCCATCCTATCTCTAAACAGCACTTTGTCTTTAACCCTCAATATTCTATTAGCTAGAACACCCTCTTTTAAGTTTTCATAAATCCAACTTAAGGTGTTTTCTGAGTTTGTATACAGCAGTTCTTCTGGATTATCTCTAAGGTAATCGACCGCTTTGTTTTCACTTATATAATTAGTTTTTATGTCGTCTAAATATTTAACTGATTGATCTGTTTTAATAACTCGTATTTGACATCTGTAGATCGTGTCTTTCAGGTAATCAGAAACATATGGTCCATCGATCAAAAACATGGCTATCAATCAAGCACAGCTATTCAAGTGAGTCATCATAATGTGTAATTACTTTTGCTCAATACTGTTGCGTTATAACCTTGATCTCAACATTACCCAGAACTGGGATCAGGTCTGTGAGATTCTCAAAATCACCTTCCAGCAAGGCAATGTGTGTAGCATCAGCTGGGAACTGATTCAGACTGGGATCTACATCTACCCACTCTCCATTTATAGCTACAACCGGCCAGGCGTGAAAAAGAAAACGCCCCTGCAAGTGAACCAGCCCAATATGGATTTTCGTTGGAATCTCTGCAGCCCGACTCAAAGCGGTGAATAGTGTCGTGTGCTCTGTACAATCGCCAACACCTGTCGCCAGAATATCAACTGCACCAGAAATACTTGCCACCGGTCGTTTTTCTAAATATTCATAAACCCACTTAGTCAGGGTTCTACTGACGGATCTATTTACGGATTCCTGCTTAAGTATCTTTTTTAGTTGATCTCGAATCTTTTGATGATCGCTTTGGATCATTGCTGAAGGCTTGAGGTGTTTTTTAATAGTCTTTTGGTCTACAGGTGAGCTGCCGGGAGTCAACCTTATGGTCAGCGGATTTTCACTTATAATATTTTGTCTTGAAGAACTTAACGGTCGTAGAATTTCAGGCGATATCCCCTCTAACTCCAGTACCAGCTCTGTTAACTTCTCTGTGTTCGTAATCGTATGACTCGGAATAATGGCGAATCCACTCAATAAGTCCACCTCTGGGGCATGCGATTTTGCCAAAGCCAGCTCTGGTGTTGTACGCTCCATCATCATACCCATGATGGTTTCTTCTTTGTAAGTTATCCCATTATCATCCAGCCACATGATGGACGGTATTCCTTTGAACTCCATGCGCAGCTTATTTAGAATCATGTTTTTACCGCCAACCACTTGAATTTCTTTACCCTCATGACTAATTGTAACATCAGCCATCTCATTTGACATGGGGTCATAGGCTGGTACCCGCACCTTATCTCCCTCAACAATACCTTTACTTGCGACCATCGGCTGGATTGCAGAATAGGTATACAGATCCTCTGGAACTGTTATTGTTGTCTGGCTTGTGTCTTGGCCTTGAATCATTCTGAGTGTCATCACCGTACCTTGCTTTTCACCAAGCATGTGGGTCGAGTATTGATCAGATATCATTTTAAAATTAAATGAACTCAGACGAAAGAGGGTGTCCATAAAGGATGTATTTTCTAATAATATCTCT
Organism: Fidelibacterota bacterium; assembly: GCA_030595455.1. Classification (GTDB taxonomy): domain Bacteria; phylum Fidelibacterota; class UBA8477; order UBA8477; family JABMPR01; genus JABMPR01. Next base: position 3,505 of record JAUVDF010000020.1, read on the forward strand.
GATTCTAAACCACCAAAAACGACATTAAGCTGAGTGGAACTCTTAATCCGGTAGCCTGCTTTTCCTCTGTTTTCAATAGAGTAGACAGTATGTCCCATTTTACGACCATCATGAAAAATGTTCATCCATTCAGACTCACTGGGTAATTCTTTCAGACCAGTCTCGAGGGAAACATAATTTGAGGCCTTTTTATTAAAATAGCTTTTATAGATCAGAGCCCCTGTCAAAATCATCCAGACAGAAACAAGTAAAAGTAAATATATTCGTCTAGTCATTATTGCGTTATTCTATTTTATGTAGTCTTGGTTTATAGGTAGTTAAAACTTAGCCCCAGGTTAAGGGTCCATTTTCTCTGGTTAAAGTAGTTTTGTTCATCTTCTTCAGACAACAGATTTAATGCCGTAAGTCCAACAACATACTCTATTCCCAGCAAGTGTAGTTTTATAGAGGAATATAGATTCACATTCTCACGCCCATCAAGCTGGATGGTATACCAATTCATGTTGTCGGTTGTACCGCCAAAGAACTGCTTGCCCTCCTGGAAATATTGTAGCCTGATGTTACCGACTCTAAAATTTAATTCCACTTCCGCAACATCCTTAAATTCAGGCTTATTCGGGAAAATGGTAAACGAGGATATATCGACCATGGTGCGTCCTGTATATATGCGCAAGACATCATCAAACATAGAAGACATTACTGAGAGTTCCATTCCACTCAATTCAGTAGCTGTAGCATTTATTGGGGTTGGCAAGGCACGCGGGATATACATGTTATAAATTTTATCCACATAGCGGTTCTTGTAAATGGAAGCCTGGAAATCGATGGTTTCAATGAATGAATTTTGATTCTTTGGTTGAATGCTCGCCTGAAGACCAACTTCAGATGAAGAATTAAGTTCGGGATTCAGTTGGGTTCCCTGGTAGGCTACAATCGTTGTCTGGTCTCTAAGGTATAGTTCATTCATGCTCGGGTAGCGCAAATTAGTTCCAGAAGTATAAAAAAGCTGATACCTGAGATTCTTACGTTTTTTGCTCATGGTTACGCCACTACGTTTTGATACCTGGTCGTAAGCATCTGAGATATCATCATCAATATATAGCTCGTCATCCCAGAAAGCCCGGTGCTGTTTACTTAAACTAATATTATCATACCTAAAACTTGTATTAAGTTCAATATAGTCCACAAAGGGGACCTCTATGTCGGTGCGATATTTAATGATATCCGTAAATGAATACCAGTCCTGTCCCAGGGTAACCTCATGCTGATCAATATGATCCCAGGCAATATTGCTGGTTTGTGAAACACCTTGAAAATAATCTCGTCTAAATTCAAGTTTAAAGAAGTTGATCAAGGTTTTTGAAACAAACTTACTCTCTAAAGCGAATAACTCTAATTCCTCGCTGGAATCATCAGAATATCCAAAGTCTGGATCCGTTGTATTGGTAAGGATACTCCCCCTTGTACGCTTTAAGGCTTGAAGGCCAAAATTCATACTGCCAAATATATCACCTGTATATTTGAGCTGGGTGTACTTATCTGTGAGCTTATTTTCGTATTGATCCAGAGGATCAACAATTTCTGATATATCAATGACATTTAACGAAAAATAATTTCCGGGATTCTTCATTGCTACCGTTGAGTAGAAATTAATAAACGCTCTAGTGGAAATTATATCTTCATTATAGTATCCAAGGGGCAGCCGTTCCTGGGCAGAGTACGTCAAACGTGCTCTCACGGGTCCATAGTGAAAATCATCGGATAAGCTATATGACCGTAAATCCCGATCAGTGTTCTGGAAATTTAAAGAGATTCCATTTTGCGTAGCCTGGGCAGGCTCTAGAACAACGACCCCTCCAAAAGCTCCAGACCCATATTGAAGAGTCCCTGCTCCCTTGATAATTGAGATTGTTTCGATATCGTTAAGGTTCAGCCAGGATAAGTCAAATCCGCCAACACGGCTGGAGTTTAGGGGAATTCCGTCATATATAATTAAAACTTCATTGGCATTACTACCACGGATTGATATCTCATGAGTGCCATTGGCACTCTCATCCACTATCACAGACGGATCGCGCTGTAGGGCTTCTTTTATTTCTATACTGCCCTGATCCAATAGGTCTTTCGTACGCAGGACAGTGACAATTGAAGGTAAGTCGGTCTGTTCCCATTCAAGCTTGGATGAAACGACTTCCACTTCTTCCACATTCAAGACATCTTGACTTAATTCAACAAGGCCAAGATTGATTACTTCATGATAACTAAGCGTCGTATCAAGATATCCGATATAGGAAAATTTGAGATCATTTGTCAGATACTTCTCGTCCAGGTTAAAGTAGCCCTCTATATCAGTATTGGCACCCTCTACGGTTCCAACAATAGTAATATTCACACTAGGTAATCCCTTACCTGTTTTTTTATCTATAACTTGAATGTTAGTGCTTGCCAGACCTGTGGAGAGCGTCATTAGAATAAGAAAAATATGTTTCATGTTTCCAGTCCTTCATAAATGTATGAGACAGCTTGCTTGTAATGATTCAAGTTTACCATTCAAATACTTCCAATCTTTTAAGTTAAGCAACTTAGAACAATAAAAAGGAGAAAAAGACGGGGCTCTCTGTCCCCCTCGGGAAGTAAATGAACTGCGGCAGGGGTTATTCTATTTTACGATTGGACAGGCCACAAAGTGATCACTTGCATGCTCTTCAAAAACGGGCTTTTCCTCTGCGCAAGAGGGTTCTGCTACCGGACAACGAGTTCTGAAAGCACACCCACTGGGTTTATTCAATGGCGTCGGTACATCCCCTTTTAAAACAATTCGCTTTCGATTTTTCCGACTGGGGTCCGGTAAGGGAACAGCCGAAAGCAAGGCTTTGCTATAAGGATGTCTGGGATGATGATAAACCTCGTGAGCATTCCCATACTCAGCCATATCGCCTAAGTACATGACTGCAATTTTATCTGAAATATGCTCAACCACAGATAGATCATGGGCAATAAACAGGTATGAGACATCGAACTCTTCCTGTAAATCCATCATGAGATTAATGACTTGAGCCTGGATAGAGACATCGAGTGCAGATACCGGTTCATCACAAATAATCAAATCCGGATTGGTGGCTAAAGCCCGGGCAATTCCAACCCGTTGACGCTGTCCACCAGAAAACTCATGGGGATAACGGCGGGCTTGCTCTGGCTGTAAACCTACTTTATCCAGCAGCCAGGCGACTCGTTCGGCCTGCTCTTTATTATTCATGTTGGTGTGTAATTGTAAGGGTTCGCTGATGATCTGAGCAACAGTCATACGGGGGTTGAGTGATGCATAGGGATCTTGGAAAATCATTTGAACCCTGGATCTATATTTTCGTATTTGACTGGAAGTCAATGCCGCAAAATCCACCACCTTATCATCAAAATGGTACTCGATACTTCCGCCAATCTCAACATCTGGCGCAACATGACGGAGTATATTTATCATGGCTCTGCCAACTGTTGTTTTTCCACAGCCAGACTCTCCAACCATCCCCACTATTTGTTTACGGTCAATGGAAAAAGAGATCCCATCCACTGCTTTCACAGAAGCTATTCGCTTAGAGAAAACGCCCCCGTGCACAGGGAAATAGACTGACAGATTTTTTACATCAACGAGGGTTTTATTACTCATGCTGACACCTGCTCATCTTGAACAACAAAACAACGTACAAAGTGACCCGGCTTCATTTCTTGCAGCGGTGGTTCTTCCGTATCACACTTGTCTAGTTTGACCTCACAGCGTGTACAAAACTTACAGCCCTCAGGTAAGTCTAGTATATTAGGAACCATGCCGGGTATTGTTTCTAGTCTGGTTTTTGCTGCATTTTTATCTGGCCTGGGAATAGATCGTAACAAACCATTGGTATAAGGGTGAAGCGGAGTTTTAAACAAATCATGTACTTCTGCAACCTCCTGGATAACACCACCATACATCACAATCACACGCTCACAGGTTTCAGCTACGACTGCCAAATCATGGGTAATCAGAACGACTGCAGCATCCGTGTTTCTATTTTTTAATTCCAGCATGAGATCTAGAATTTGAGCCTGGATTGTTACATCCAGAGCTGTCGTCGGTTCGTCCGCAATGAGCAGAGATGGATTTTTAGCAAGTGCCATTGCGATCATTACCCGTTGGCGCATACCTCCAGAGAATTGATGGGGATAATCGCCCATACGACGTTCAGCGTCAGGAATACCAACCATATTCAATAGTCTGACTGCTTCTATATAGAGTGCTTCGTGATCAGTTTTAAACTCACTACTTATCAATTTATCAACTCCAATAATGAGATAGGCTAAAACTGTTGGTACTATTCCACCAGCCATAAATGAAACAAGCATTGCTGTTGGGAAAAAACTCCAGCCTGCTGCCAGCTGGGAAAAGAATAAAATAATAACTGCAAATACACCAGATACCTTGATGCGTCCATTTATGGAGAAAAGTTTCAAGCTTGACGCTCGTTTAATAAACCAGGCTTTAAGGTTGTCGCGTATCCCCGTCGGCCGGATTGACTCCATCATTTGCATACCGATGTTAAAAACCGGGTTGAGTGAGGTCATAGGTTCTTGAAAAATCATAGCGATTTCAGATCCTCTAATGTCCCACATCTTACTGTATATCTTCTCCCGAAACTCTGCCATAGCACTTTTCTGGGGAGAATTATAAAACAGGTGAACCATGATTGAGAGATTCAGGATGATGGATAGAAGACCCCACAAGAGTCCGCCAATGGGTAGAAAAGAGTAAATCACCAGCCATAGGATAAAGAAGAAGCCCGCTGCTAGATTACGCTTTTCCTCGGGAATCATCTGGAAATACTTAAATCGAGGAACCTTCCTCACTTCAGCTAAATCATCAGCATTAAAGATTTTCTCGCCCTTGAAGATGATCTCACCATCGAAAACTTCACCGGGAGGGTTCGGAATTAGCTGAATCAGGGATAGGACTGAAACTGACTTCCCAGAACCGGATTCCCCGACAATGCCCAGTGTTTCGCCTTTATAAATATCAAAGCTGACACCATCGACGGCTTTAGCCCATTCGCCACCGACTTTGAACCGGGTTTTAAGCCCTTTGACTTCGACTAGTTTTTCCTGGCTCATCTTAACCTCGAATAAACTTTAGGATCAAAGGCTTCACGGACTGCCTCACCAATAAAGACGACCATTATGAGCGTCACAAATTGGGCAGAAACTGGAGCAAAGACCATCCACCACTTTGAGATATTCTGGAGTCCAACATCAAGCATTTGTCCCCAGCTAGGGGTTGGTGGTGGCATACCAAAACCAAGATAGTCTAAACCTACTAAAGCTGAAATTCCACCGACAACAGAAAATGGGAAGTAGGTGATAATAGGAACCAACGAATTAGGCAAAATATGTTTAAACATAACTTTAAAGTTTGTTTGACCCATTGATAGGGCAGCGGCAACATAGTCTTTTGATTTTTCACGATAAAACTCTGCTCGCATCAGGTAGGTCATTCCGATCCAATTCACAATGGTGTAGATAAAGATTAACAGAAAGAACGAGGGGCGAATAATGGAGCTAATTATAATGATCACAAACAACATGGGCAGACTGGACCAAATCTCAATGATTCGCTGAAAAAAGAGATCAAACTTTCCGCCAAAATAACCCATACTTCCACCAACCAGCACCCCAATGATGTAGTTTAGAATTGTAAGGACCAGGGCAAATGAAATCGAAATATTGAAGGCATAACATAAACGGGCAAAAACATCTCGACCGGTATTATCCGTCCCCAGCCAATGGGTACTCGAAGGAGCCTCATACATCTTGTTCCCTTTGACCGTAATGTCTTCAAAGGGACTATAGGGATAAGGGGGCATCAACAGCCAGTTATCACTTTCAAACTGTTCCCAACTCTCTTTCAGGTCTCGGTAAATCGCTTCTCCCGGGACATCCTGCCCGAACTCTGAGCCAGGATAATAACCTGAAATAGCCGGTAGATAGAGTTCTCCTTCATAACTGACAATCAAGGCTCGGTTGTTGATTAGCATGGGTAGAAACCAGGAAAGTGTATACAGGATAATTAGGATTATAAATGAGTAGTAACCCCGTTTCAGGGTTTTGAATTTTAACCAGCGTTTCTTTAATATGGAAAGCGATATTTCTTGCTGTTCAGGCATCTTCTGGCTTTTCATGCTTATTTAAATCTTATACGTGGATCGACTGAAGCCAGGGCTAAATCAGAAAGAATATTTGCCACCAACCTGATGATTACAACAATAACTAAAAATCCTAAAGTAATGGGATAATCACGATCGATAATCGCTTCAAATCCCATCCGGCCGAAACCATCAATATTGAAAACTTTTTCAATCAAATAGGATCCGGCGATCACAAC
>JAUVDF010000179.1 GCA_030595455.1 Fidelibacterota bacterium
GCTGTCCTAGCTTTTGCCATTCTTCAAATACTGGTTGTCACCTTTGATTCAGAAGTGAGCAATGCCGAGTTTGTGAAGTATGTTTGGTCCTGGGTAGCAGGATCTCTCATCTTCATGTGGTTGATAACACCGGGTTTGAGATATCTTTGGTTTATTAATCTTCAGTATTCAATCGAAGATGAAAGGCTTGTGATTCAAAAAGGGATTCTGACAAAAATGAATGTCAGTATCCCATATTCAGCCGTCACAGACTTTACACTCAACCGTTCCCTGTATGACCGTTGGCTGGGTATTGGATCATTATTTGTCCAAACAGCTGGTCAGGGAGCCCAAACAGCGATACATGAAGGCCGCTTAGATGGTTTAGTGGAGTTTGAGTCGCTGTTCACAACCCTGCGTGCCAAGGTAAAAGCCTATCGTGGTGATATGTTGGGTGAAACACATACGGCTCCAGAAGCCCTGGCAGGCGACTCAGAAGTTTTACAGTCCATACTGGAAGAAGTTAAAAGGATCGGTCGTAAGCTAGAATAACTTCGTACAGAGACTGAGGTTCTCGAAGTCTCCTCTATCACAAAGCTTCAATCGGTGGGCATTTCGAGAGCCTCAATGTCCGCTTAAAGCAGCTTGATACCCTTTGGCTCAATCTTGATCAGGCGTTTCTTATAGAGGCCGCCAATACTGCGCTTAAAGACCTTTTTACTAAGCCCAAACGCCTTGTAAATAGTTTCAGGTGTTGTCTTGTCTGTAAGCGGTAAGAACCCTTTTTTGGCTTTAAGGGCATCCAGAATCTTCTGGCTGGCAGCATCTACATAGTTGCCAGCACCTTTTTGAAGAGCCAGGTCAATTTTTCCATCTGGGCGAATATTTTTGATAAAGCCCTTTACCATTTGCCCTTGCTCCAGAGTTCTAAAGACTTGATCCTTGAATAACAAACCCCAGAATTCATCTTCAATAATAGCTTTGTAGCCCAGATCAGTACGGCTGACGATAAAGAGATTGACTTCCTGCCCAAGCTTGTAATCGGGTGTCTCTTTGCGCAAAAATTTATCCAGCTTGGAACTGGCCACGATTCGGTTACTGACCCGATCATGGTATATATACACGACATAGCGTTCGTTTTTTTTCAGAGTATGGCTTTGTTCACGAAAAGGGACCAGCAGGTCTTTGGGTAAGCCCCAATCAAGAAAGGCGCCCATTTTGTTAGTATCTATCACCCGTAGGCTGGCAAACTCCCCAACCTGGGCTTTGGGTTTCTTGGTAGAGGCAATAATAATATCCTTGGAATCAAAATAGATGAAAACTTCCACTGTATCATCAACCTTGGTACCCTTGGGAACCTCACGCTTGGGTAACAGAATATCGCCCAGCTCTTCCCCATCCAGATATACCCCGAATTCTACTTCACGTAGTACGTGTAAAGTATTTAACCTTCCAACTTGAGACATAACAATCCTTCCAATTCAGGTAGCCAAGTTAAGGTGATGTTAGTTATTTGGAATTAGAAACTGGACACGCATCAGAAAACCTCTGTACTCTCAGCGAGCTTCGCGAGAAAGAAAAAATTAGCGGGGATATTTTACAGTACTATCCAGCACCATGGTAACCGGACCTTCATTAATAATCTGAACCTGCATCTCAGCTCCAAACTCACCCTGCTCAACCTGAATATCTTTGATCCAGAGCTGGTCCATAAAATGTTCATAGAGTGGCACAGCTTTGTCAGGTTTTGCGGCCTTAATAAATCCGGGTCGACGTCCCCGCTTGTAATCTGCTAATAAAGTAAATTGCGAAATGACCAGCGCTTTCCCATCCACATCTTTTATAGAGAGATTCATCTTCTCCTGATCATCCTCAAAGACACGCAGACCTACGATCTTCTCAGCTAGCCAGTCTGCATCATGCGTTTCATCATCTTCAGCAACGCCCAGCAGGATTACCAGTCCAGCTCCAATCCTACCTCGGGATTTTCCATGGATTTTAACTTCTCCTGAACTAACTCGCTGAATTACCGCTATCATGACAAACACTTTCCGGATATACATTACGTTTATAGGTCTTGCCAACAGACTACAAAAATTAACCTGTAATGACTATTAAAATACATGGAATATGATATTGTATATATCTAACATATTGTTATGTTATTCTAACATCCGTGGAGATTATTATGAAAAACACAAAATTCTTGATACTATTTATGATAGGAGGCACTGTATCATCTGTTGCTGCACTCACTTCATTCGAAACTATCGCAGGGGTGATTTTTCTTTTATTTGTCACCCTGAGCATTCCTTTTGTAGTAAGTGGGATGAGAGATGAGAAAAAGGGACTCGCCTTAGATGATGAATTGAGTCACAGAATAATGGAAAAGGCAGGAGCCAGAGCTTTTGTAGTATCACTTTTTATGTGGATGCTCATCATGCGCCTTACATCTAACTCAACAATGGATAGAGAGATTCCCTTAGGGTTTGGTATAATAAGTATGGGATTAATATTCCTTGGTTTCTGGCTCTATCACTCAAAGCGTGGTGTCGGTCATGAAAACCAGACTTAAAGAACTCAGGGCTCGCCATGAACTGACCCAGGAAGGTCTGGCGAAAATGGTGAGTGTCAGGCGAGAGACTATCGTATTTCTGGAACAGGGAAAGTACAATCCTTCCCTACAGCTAGCCTATAACATCTCCCAGGTTTTTAAGATAGCCATAGAAGAAATATTTATTTTTGAGGATAATGAATAAGCCAGGCGTGATCAACATCTACAGCGATGTGTGATATGGGAGGCTCTATTTCAACCAGACATTCTCTGCACCAAAGGATTCGCGCAAACTGCTGATAAAAGTACGATTGGCAGAGACGCGAACATTACGCGCCACCATGAGCCGCTCCCGTTGATCTTTTTCCCGTAGATGGAAAACCAGATTACAGATCCCGGAGTAGCGACGAGCCATTTCTTTGACCTCTTGCAGGGTCGTACTGGAAACTTCAGCTGGATCAAAAGCGACATGGATCTCGCGGGAATACTCGTTCTGACCTTCTTCAAGACGGAGAACCTTATTGACCAGAATTTTAACATCATCATCACTTCTTTTAGAAACCCGACCTTCAATAAACACCCGTGAATCATTTGCGATATGTTCTTTAAATTTGGAGAAGGGATCAGAAAAGGTCAGAGCTTCAACGGACCCATCCAAACCATTTAGCGTGAAAAATGCCATCTGGTTGTTACGCTTATCATAGTGGATTTTCATACTT
>JAUVDF010000213.1 GCA_030595455.1 Fidelibacterota bacterium
AGCCAGAAATATTTGCGGAAATTCCAATTGGTTTTGGCAAAGTCTTGCGGTCGGTAGCGCTTGCCTTTTTCAATAACGGCAACCTTGTAACCTTTTTCAGCCAGGCGAAGGGCGGATACAGCTCCACCAAACCCCGATCCAACAATGATGTAGTCATAGTTCTGCGACATGGAAAAAGCTACCCCAGATATGGCTTTATGGTATAAAAAAAGTCCCGAAATCGGGACTTTTCAATAATTCATGTGATGTGGTAAAAGCTATGCTACTTTTGTTACTTTACCTGATTTGATGCAGCTGGTGCAAACTTTCAGGTGCTTAGCACTTCCTTCATGAAGAACACGAACACGTTGCAGGTTAGGTAACCAGCGACGACGCGTTTTTTTATGTGAGTGACTCACAATGTTTCCTACTGTCGGACCTTTTCCACAAATATCGCAACGTTTTGCCATTTTAAACTCCCATTCTAAAGCGCGGAAATATAGACGGCGACAGACGGGTGTCAAAGAATAAATACCGATATAAAGCAGTGAGAATTCAGAGCGTAATTTGTAAAACCCTTTGTTGCCAAATGAATTCCTGAATAACATGTTATGAGATGTGGAAGATTGGACCCATAGAGATAGAATCTAGAGCCATTTTGGCTCCCATGGCAGGTGTGACCGGCCATCCATTCCGCATGCTCTGTCGTGAACAGGGCGCCGGTTTGGTTTATACTGAATTTGTTAGTGCCAACGGCATTATTCGGGAGAATGAAAAAACCCTGGATATGATGAAATTCAAAGAGGCCGAGAGACCCATTGGTGTTCAAATATTCGGTGAGACACCAGCAGTCCTGGCGCAAAGTGCCAAATACATTGAAGAAACTGTTAAACCGGATATTATCGACCTCAACTTTGGCTGTCCAGTACCAAAAGTAACCAAACGGGGGGCCGGATCGGCTATTCTCAAGGATCTTCCGCTCATGGATGAGGTAGCCAAGGCAGTTGTTGAAGCGGTTTCTATTCCGGTAACGGCTAAAATCCGGGCTGGCTGGAATTCCGGCTGCATCATTGCACCGGCTGCTGCTGAAGCGCTGCAAGACGCTGGTATAGCAGCCATCACTTTGCATCCTCGAACGACAAAACAACTTTATACCGGTGAAGCTGACTGGGGCCTGATTGCTGAAACCAGGAAAGCCATCAGCATCCCACTAATTGGGAATGGCGATATCAAGAGTGCTCAGGATGCCAAGCGTATGATGGATGAAACCGGTTGTGATGCAGTGATGATTGGACGTCGTGCCTTGGGTAATCCCTGGATTTTCAAAGAAATCAATGAGTATTTAGAAAAAGGAACCATTCCCGAACCGATCCGCTTAATCGACCGGGTGAAACTCTGTCATCGTCATTTGCATATGGAAGCTTTGTCGATTGGACAGTTCAGAGGGACCAATTACATCAAGAAGCATCTTAGCTGGTATTTAAAAGGTTTCCCAGGGGCATCTGCCTATCGTCAGCGCCTATATAGCATTATGGAATTTGCTGCTATGGATGGTGAACTGAATAAAATTATCGAAGAATTAGAATCTGATCGAGAGTTAGCTAATTATACCTATCGGGAAGAGGGACCGCTTTTTCCCAATGTTCCCAATAGTCGGGATAATTACTAATCTGTAACAATCTCTATCCTTTTTAATAAATCTGATTATTATACTTGATATTCTCAAAGCTATCATTGGCTGGAATTTTGCTTGTATCAGGGCAGTGAATATCGATTTAAGAATCAAAATTAGTGAAATAAAGGAGAAACAATGAGCGATCGTATCAAAGTATTGATCATGGGTGCAGCTGGACGTGATTTTCATAATTTTAATGTTTATTTCCGAGAAAATGAGGCTTACGATGTTGCTGCTTTTACAGCCACTCAGATTCCCGATATAGATGGTCGTAAATACCCGGCAGAGCTGGCAGGAAGTCTTTATCCTGATGGAATTCCTATCCACGATGAAGAAGATCTAGAAGACCTGATCTATGATCATGATATTGATGAAGTTGTTTTCTCCTACAGTGATCTCCCTTATGAATATGTTATGTCTCAGGCTGCTCTGGTCAACTATGCTGGTGCTGATTTCCGTCTCATGGGTGCCAAATCAACCATGATCCCATCCACTAAACCAGTGATTGCCATTTGTGCTACTCGTACTGGTTGTGGGAAAAGTCAGACAACCCGGGCTGTCTGTGATCACCTCACAGCTAAGGGCAAAAAGGTTGTCGCCATTCGTCACCCGATGCCATATGGTGACTTGGTAAAACAAAAAGTGCAACGGTTTGCTGAGCTAGCTGACTTGAAAAAACATGATTGTACCATTGAGGAAATGGAAGAATACGAACCACATATCATGAACAATACGGTTGTTTATGCCGGCGTTGATTATGAAGCCATTCTCCGAGAGGCTGAGAAAGAAGCAGATTTCATTATCTGGGACGGTGGTAATAATGACATGCCGTTCTACATGCCTGATATTATGATAACTGTCGTGGATCCCCATCGTGTCGGTCATGAATTAAGCTACTATCCGGGTGAAACCAACTTGCTCATGGCTGATGTGGTCATAATCAATAAAATTGATACTGCAGATATTGATGATATAGTCACCTTGCGTGAAAATATTCGGATGGTTAACCCTGATGCAATTGTGGTTGATGCAGCCTCTCCGGTTTCCATAGAAGATGAGGATATGATTTACGGTAAAAATGTGCTCGTTGTTGAAGATGG
>JAUVDF010000087.1 GCA_030595455.1 Fidelibacterota bacterium
TGGTACCAGTTTAGCTTTGATGATTATAACGAGTTCTTTCTCTATGCTATCCTCGGAGTCATAACCAGCTAAAAACTTTATGCCGAAAACCCACCAGGGTAAATCCTTCAAGAAGGGAATTCCTTTACGAATCTCGGAAACCTCCTCTGAGAACAAACCAGCGATAATTGTCTGCTCGCCATCAAGTAAGAGGACACTCGTATTTGCTGTTTGTTTGGCAATACGCGTGCTTACCGGATCAGGGAAGGCAGCACTACGTTCTGCTGATATATTCAGATGGATAAAAGTCACATCCTGATCCGTGATTACCTTAGGTGTTACCTCGAGGATGGTTCCCACATCAAAGAAATTTTCAATGGTGTTTCCAGCAAAATCTTTTTGCTTGATTGAGAACTTCTCTCCTACTTGAATTCTACCAGTAACCCCATCTAAAACCTGAACGGAGGGATTCGCAATAATTTCACCATAATTCAGGGCTTCAAATGTTTGAAGAAGTGCCATTATAGTCGTCGAAGTCTGTCCGATAACCGCTGTATAACCAGTGGCAATGGAAAAGAGTTCCTGTGAGACACTGGTGGCGGCAATTGAGCCAATATCCACTAAATTGCCTTCCCCAAGATCAGTAACTGCACCCCAATCGATTCCCACTTCAGCCAGTGAACGGCGATCTCCCTGGAAGAAAATAGCCGATATTTCGATCTCTCTGGTGTCCAGAGGGAACTCCACTGTCACAACTGGAGCAGATGGTTTCGCAGCCGATGTGACCGGACCTTTGGCCTTAGGTCGAGCTTTCCTGATTTCATAATACGTAGTCTTTTCGGCAAATTCCAATCCATTCGCCCTGACCAGTAATTCAAGTGCTCTACGCCAGTGAGTTGGAGGTATGGCTACATTAATTGGACCTTTGGTACCAGTGGGATCTATAACAACCTTCCCCTCGTGTTGAGAGGACATAAGGCTAATCACTTGAATTGCCTGCTGAAATGTAGCACTTGGTTGAAAGGACACCATTTGGTCACGAGGAACATTCTTTGGTATACCCTGGGCACTGAGCATCGTTGGATAGATTAATCCACAAACTATCAGGAAATAGATCAATACATGAGCAACAGGTCTCTTCCTATTACCAATATTTCGTAGATCCAATTTGGAATGATTTATCATATCAATTCCTTCCTGTATTTGCAAGATTCAAAGTGGCGGTTGAATAGATTCCACCCTTATTAAGATTAAAAATCACTTTCCCATTGTTTAGGTCAATTCTTGACAGAAAACCTAAATAAATCTTATCGCCTACCTTCATTTCCTTCAGCTCACCTTTTTGATCCTGGATAAAAGCTGATTTACTGGTTAGCGCGATAAGTTTTGAGCGGTCCACATTAACCCGATTATAAATATTGGGTGGCAAAGAAGCCAGAACCAGGGGTCTGAATGGGTCGTAATTAGTCAAAATATCATCAGGAATCTGGTTTTCGATCCGGTCTTGATTCCATTTATATATATCGCGCCACCTATTCTCGTCACCAAAATATTGTTCAGCTAATGATCGCAGCGTCTCCCCTAGCCTTACTTCATGGATTATGAAGTAGTCCTCGACGGTCTTTTCAACAATCTTTAATTTTTGCCCAACATAGATCATGTGGGGATTTTTTACGCGTGATTGATTTAGCCGGTATATCTCACGCCAGCGACCCGTACTGCCCAATAGTTGTTTAGCTATGAGCTTTAAGGTTTCTCCAGCACGGACAGTATGATACTGCATCTGCTTATGTTGTGATTCCTGCAGGATCTTCACTCGCATACCAGGGTAGACCAAAGATTTTTCAAACATTCTGGCTATTTCACTGTCGGTTTGGTCTTTGTTATCATTAAACAAACCGGTCAGCTGCATACTGACTTCTACCAAGCCCCTTTTCTCCGTACCACGAGCGAGTTTACGCTTGAAGTTAAGGCTCCCAATTTTGTAGATGGGTTTCCCGTTTTCAAGGCGGTAGATGAAATTTGCAATATTTGCGAATTTCCCCACTCCGGTCAGCGTGTAGGACGCCTTGATAGCGCCATTCTCTCTTTTTATACCAGTGAATCGAAAATCATAGTTAAAGGATGCACGCCGTGTAGAAAGCTTATCGAGATAACGATAAGTACCCTGAACTGCACTTTCAGGTGGGAGCAGTTTTGGGAAATACTCAAATTGAGCAGTCGTTTTATAAAGCTCCTCCTGCAAATACTCGTAATCCACCATTGACGCTTCAAGACCTGCCAGGGTGTTTTCTTTCTCAACTACCTCTTCAAGCATACTGACGGTTTTAGTCGTAAACTTAAAGTGTAACCAGGCGTACCCACCTCCACCAAAAATGATGAAGATCAGGGCTAAAATGATTGAATTTCTGACTGAATAGGACATAAAATCTTTATCGCTTGTTCGATTTACTGGTTTTTACACCGGTTTCGTTATGGACCTTAATGCGCTGTCCCGGGAATATCTGATTGGGGCCTTTAAGAACACCCTTATTCATTTTGTATATTTCTTCCCAACGATCTTTATCCCCAAGATACTTTTCTGCGATCTGCTTTAGTGACTCGCCAGCACGAATTGTATGCATCTGAATTGAGACTCCATAGCGCTGCTGAACCCTAATAATCGTCAATTCTTGCCCTGGGAATATTTGATTGGGATTCGAAATATTATCCCTATTCAACTCATAAAGGGTCTGCCACCTTGCTTCATCACCATAGTAGCCACCTGCCAAATATTTTAAATTCTCGTTTGGCCTGACCACGTGGGTGACAGCTCTAAACTCTTCTTCATCCTGTAAGACTATTAAGATTTGATTAATCGCCAGACGATTTGGAGAAGTAAGTATATCACGATTTATGTTATAAATCTCTCGCCAACGCTTCTCGTCCCCAAGTTTCTGCTTCGCAATACTTTTCAGGGTTTCGCCCCTGCGTACCCGATAGACTTTCAGAGCCGTAACCGGGAAACCATTCCCTTCACCATCAGTAGCTGCAACAGATAGCGAGTCTGCTAATCTGGAAATATCAGGAGTCATTGGCATCAGCGTGTCAAAAACTTCAGGTGGAAGTAGGCTATCTGAGAGCTGCTCTAATGACATATCAGTCAAAACAGTGTCTATAAGTTCAGGTTCAATCAATATCTCAGGAATTGTATCAATAACCGCAGGCGCTTCTTCTTCCTTGATGATGGTAATCGGAGCAGAACTTTCCAGACTCTGAATTGGCATTGGAGGCGGTTCGGCACTTTTCGGGTCAAATGCTGTGGTATCAGCAGATATTGACTTAATTGAAAGATTAAATTTGTAAACTTTCTTTCCGCGAACATCAGCCGGAGTTACACTCGTAATCTCAGCTTCTTCAAAATATTCGATCAGACGTGGAATCCGGTTCCGGTATAGACTAAGACCTGATATTTCAATTCCATCCCCAACTGATTTAAAATCTGCGACCCATAAGCCATTCACTTCTTCAAGAGCCGTAAACAGTTGTTGAAAGGTAACACTCCAGCGCAAAGTCCCCTCAGACAGCAGGGTCAGATTGGCCAGCTTTTCCTTTGTGACTGAGTTAGTAATAGAAAGACTGTCTACCATATAGGTAACCCAATCGATATCACTGATCGAATTGTTTAAGCTTAATAGCTTCTTTTGGGCTTCCCTTTGTGTGCTGAGTTTTTCCTGATGCATGAAATTTACCACAATAGGTACCAGAAAGATTAACAGCAAGAGCAGCATACCATGCCAGGCCAACTTGAAGGCTTTCTGACGCCGAAAAACATAATCAGGCAGAAGATTTATCGATATGGTATCTTCCTTTTTGGGGAATAGGCCTTGAATTGCTATCCCAAGGGGTACAGCATAATCAGTAAACGTTTCGGTGCTGTCTTCTGGAATAATAAATTTATCGGGATTAAGAGCAAAATATTCAACTGGAATGCCCGCGTACATCTCTCTAAAGAACTCTTTCGCATTGATTTGTCGGGCTTCACCGGTGAGGATGATGCGAGTGATATCTGGATAATGACCTAAGTCTTGTTCATATAGTAGCTTACCTGAGATCGTATTTAATAAGCTAGGTACGGCCTTCCCCAACCTGATACTCTGAGAAAAGTGCTGAGCATCCTTCCCCTGGGTAATAATAAAGCTGCTCTGAACGTCTTCAATATTGATCAGGGCAATAATTTCTTCCTCTTCAACATCGTAATTGTAGCGCAATAAATTGACCAGCGCCACCTCATCAGGACAAACGTTGACAAAACGCGGTTTTACGTTTAGGTGAGGTTGAATGACATCAAAAGCTTCAATGATGGGAATGTCACCATTATACACAAAGGCATACGCATCACCCTTGGGTGTAAAGAGGCAATCATAGTGATCTTTGGGGACGACGGTGTCATTCAGTCGTTCAACTATCTCATTAAATATTTGTCGATCACGGACCTTGGGTTTTAGCTGTGAATAGTCTGCCCGTAAGTGGAGTGTGTGAGCCAAAGATCTAGGTAAATTTATGGCATGGGCATAACGCTTTGCCGGAACCCGGGTCATGAGACTATGGAGAATATCCTCGTTAGTTTCGGCTTCGTCAAGATGCTCTTCCTCTGAGGTTTCAACCATACTGTCAGAGAGCTGCTCAGCCTCTTCTGGTTCTTCTTCTGGTTCTGGTTCTTCTTTCTTTTCCTCTTCTACATCTTCCAAATCCTGCGGTGGTGCAGCTTGAGCAGAAAAACCGAAAGCATCATCGGTTGAATCGAGTTCCTCGACTTCAAACGCTTGACTCTCACTTTCTTCCAGATGTTGTTGAAAAGGGTTTACCAGGGTGGCTTGATCAATAGCCTCAATTTTGAGCTTACCCTTGACTACACAGGCAAGCACCGTTTTTAGCTCAGTACCATCCTGATAGAGACTTAATAAGTGTTTAGGAACTCCCATGTGAGACCGACTATACCCCAACCTTCACTATTTCTTTAAATCGTTTCTTATTATTAGCATTTGCCAGCGCTTCATTGTAAGAGATTTTCTTCTCTTCAAAAAGCCGTTTTAGATCCTGCTCAAGCGTAATCATGCCCAAATCACTAGATTGCTGGAGCATCTGATAGATTTCATCAAGGTTATTGTTCTTGATAGCTGCTCGTATGGGAGGAGTCATTAATAATACTTCTTTGGCTAAAACTCGTTTCCCATCTATGGTTCGTGGTAGCTTTTGTGAGATAACAACACTCAATACATCAGCCAAACGTTCTCTAACACGGGTCTGTTCGTCTGCCGGGACTTCACCGATTATACGATCAATGCTCTCAACAGTAGAAGAAGTGTGGAGTGTTGAAAATACTTTATGACCACTATCAGTCACCTCTAGACCAGTAATGATAGTTTCTGGATCACGCATCTCACCAATGACAATAATATCCGGATCCTGCCTTAGGGCTTGAATAGCACCCTCTTTAAATGAGAGTACATCCGCACCTACTTCACGGTGCCTGACGAGACATCCTTTCGGTTTATGAACTTGCTCTATCGGACTGCCGAGAATAACGAT
>JAUVDF010000128.1 GCA_030595455.1 Fidelibacterota bacterium
TGATAGTCGCTGGGTGGTGTGTCACATGGGAGGCGGAATATCAGTGGCGGCCTTGAAGAACGGAAAGATTATTGATGTTAATGATGCCCTGTTAGGCATGGGACCTTTCAGCCCTGAACGAGCAGGCGCTCTCCCTGCTTCCGGATTATTGGAGCTGGCGTATTCAAGTAAGTATAGTCGTGATGAATTAGAGTTATTGCTTTCAAAGGGCAGTGGACTGAAGGGTTACCTTGGCACGGCTGACCTGAAAGAAGTTGAACAGCGCATCGACTCCGGTGATAAGCAAGCAGAACTCATTTTTCAGGCCATGATTTATCAAATTGTTAAAGAAATATCAGCCATGGCATCAGTGCTTACTTTTGAACTGGATGGGATACTCCTAACTGGCGGTATGGCCAACTCCAGCCGGCTTTGTGATTTAATTTCACAAAACATTCGAACCCTGAGTTCTGTATATATTGAACCTGGGGATAATGAGCTTGAAGCTTTAGCTGAGGCTGGTCTGCGTGTGCTACTCGGAGAAGAAATAGTTAAAACTTATAGTTAGGATAAAGCCTAACTTCCAGGGGAATTTATGTCTAAAGTACTTTATAGCCTTTTACTGCTAATTTTCAGCTCAAGTTGGGCTCAGGTACCTCGTAATATTAATGCTCAAGATCTAATTTCCTTTCCCAGCATTCGCAGTGTTGAGCTACATCAGGATCAAGAAATAATTGTTTATGAACTACGTGAGACCAAGCTCTCCGATAACAAATACCGACATCATCTGTGGGTCACAAAAACTGACGGCTCAAATAACCGGCAATTCACCTATAGTTCAGCAGATGAGTGGGATCCTGATATTAGTCCTGATGGTCACTGTGTAGCATTTTTCTCAGATAGACCAGATGATGACGGAAAATCAGCAACCCGGATTTGGGCTATGTCCCTGTCAGGTGGTGAAGCCAAGCCGCTGACTGATCCGGATCGCGACATCATTTCGTTCAAATGGAGTGCTGATGGTAGCACCATCTATTACCTCACCCCGGCAATTGAGCAAGAACAGGCTAAAACGTGGACCACTCAAAGGGCAGAATCCGGTTTTGATGCTACCGACCGGACTTCTGAAAAACCAAAGATTGAGTTATGGAAGGTTGACAAAAGCAACTGCACGCATGAACGTCTGTTTGTTGGCGACCCTGGTGTTTACGAGTTTGATGTTGACCCAAGTGGTAACACTCTTGTTTATGAAACGAACTATAGTGGTGACGACAATGACTGGGTTGAGACAGATCTTTTTCTTTTTTCACTTCGGGATAGTATTGCCATCAAACAACTTACTACTGCTAAAGGCTCTGAGGGCGCCCCCGCCTTTTCGCCCAATGGTAATCTGATTGCCTATGATAAACCACAAGACCCACGCAAACCATTTTCCCAAATTGAAGTCGAGGTTATCAGTCTTGATGGGACTAAACCGGTCAGACTCACAAAAGATTTAGACTTGCATATCAGTGGTTTTAAATGGTACCACAACCAGGCACTACTCCTGGAAGTCAATCAAGGTATGAGTAATCATATTTACACGGTATCCTTAGATGGTGTTAGCACAGAATTGACGGGAGGTGCTGCATACTTCTTCCGTAGTGCCACTGATCCTGGTTCCCAAAGTATTGCAGCTGCGCGCCAAACGGCTAATAGTTTAACTGAGCTTGTGTATACCCAGGGTCCAGGTCATCCCTGGAAAGTACTCACGAACCATAGTGAAAAACTTAATGAGCTCATGATTCATCCCCAGACAAGTTATTCATGGTTGAGCCGGGATGATCGCTACCGTCTGGAAGGTCTGGTTGTTTTACCCCATTTTTCAGGTCATGATCCACTACCTTTGATTGTAGATATCCATGGTGGACCCGCTAGCCGAACCGATATCGCACTGGAACAATTCGCATTGTACCAGGCTTGGGCTTCCCAGGGATTTGCCGTCTTTTCTCCAAACTTCAGAGGCAGTGAAGGTTATGGGGCTGCTTTTCAGGTGGCCAATTATCGGGATTTCGGTGGTGGTGATTATCATGATATTATGAGTGGTGTCAAGGATCTAATTAGACGTGGTGTTGCTCATCCGGACAGCCTGGTAATTATGGGTGGTTCCTATGGAGGCTATATGACCAACTGGGTCATTACCCAAACCAACCGCTTTAAGGCAGCTGTTAGCCGCTATGGAATTTTTGACCTTAAAAGTGATTTTTCTAATTCCAACTATGCCCAATGGGAACTTGATTATTTAGGGAAACCATACTGGGAAGCTCCTTCCCTATATCGGAAAATGTCACCTTCGGCTTTTATCAAAAAGGCAAAAACGCCAACTTTGATTCTCCATGGTGCAGATGATGAGAACACCTTTACCTCCAACTCCCGAGAATTAGCGAGGGCTTTGGAAACACTGGATGTGCCCCACCGCTTCTTGCTCTATCCTAGAGAAGGTCACGGTATGCATGAACCAAGCCACCGGCTGGATGTATTTGAGAAACAATTGAGCTGGGTGAACTTTCATTTAGGACGCCGAGGTGCACTAAGTGGTGAAGATTGGCTAAGCCCAGGTATTCGCGTGCAGGTATTGTCGGCAGATTATGAGGCTGAGTTTCTGAATGCTCCCGGTGAAAGGTTTATCGCTGTTAAGCTGCTGCTTGACGCCAGTCGAATTCAAAATTCCCAGCACCTGACTTTATCAGACTTCCAACTGGGACCTGACCATGATCTGGCTATTGGATTTCCCAGCGGTCAATTCCTGGCACCACTGCAAATGTTCAGTATTGAGCTTGAGCCCAAAAAAGGACCTGTTGAATTAGAGCTGGTTTTTCCACAGTCAGAAGTACCCAATTTATTTATCATGATAAATGGGATTGGCTCTTACGCCCTGCCCCTCTAAGTCGTAACTACACTTAAAAACAATCTTTTGGCGGAGTGTCTTGGCTCCGACAAATCATTTGCTATCGCTCATTATGTTATACCCGAGAAGAAAACGGATGTGATTCCAGTTCGGAGTCACACTAACATAAGCAAGGAGAGCGACATGGCATTATTTGACAAGATTTCAGAAAACGGACATTGGTTAATCAGGTTATCATTAGCGAGTATCTTTCTATTTCATGGATTCATAAAATTCCCAATGGCCGAAATGATGGCCCAGGGCATGGGCATGCCTTTAATGATGATCTATATGCTGGCCACGATGGAAATCGTCGGTGGTGTATTCATCTTAGCAGGGGCAATTTTTAACGAATTACTAACCCGTATTGCCGGTGGTATTTTCACCGTGACTATGGCCGGCGCAATTATGATGGTTCACTGGCCACAATGGAGTTTTGTCGCCTCAGAAAGTCATCCCATGGGTGGCATGGAATTCCAACTGTTGACTTTACTGATCTCAATCCTGTTTCTAGCAGGTGGGAATAGTGTATTTGCCACTGCTTCTGAATAAGTTATAGTTTACATTTGATGATAAAAAAACCCGGCTATTGTCGGGTTTTTTTTATTTAAGCTAAGTATGTTTTATTAGGGATTTCTGAAATTCCATTCCAGAATAGTAAAGCGTTTTAATAAACTGGGTAAGCGTTTCTGAAAGTCGTCCCAATCCCGATCATCTGGATCTGTCCATAAAACTTCAGACAGAGCGGTCATACGAGGTAATACCATATATTCTGCATGCTCAGTAGTTTTAACAAACTCGGTCCAGAGATTAGCCTGAGAGCCAAGAACATACTTGTGTTCATTTAGCTCCAGTTCTTCAGGAATAGGCTCATAGGCGTAGACCTTTTCCAGCGGCAGATCACCCCCAATGGCTTTTGGTTCTGTTTCAGGATCCCCTTGATAATAATCGAAATATACATGTGAGGTTGGCGTCATAATGACATCATGACCAGCTTTAGCGGCAGCAATCCCACCCTTTTCCCCTCTCCAGGACATCACGGTCGCTTCGGGAGCCAAGCCACCTTCTAAAATTTCATCCCAACCGATAAGTTTTTTCCCTTTGCCCAGAATATAGCCTTCCATCTTTTTAATAAACCAACTTTGCAGCTCATGTTCATTAGCCAGATTTTCAGATTTGATACGAGCCTGGCATTTAGGACAGGTTTCCCAATAGGTCTTGTCTGCTTCATCACCGCCAATGTGGATATATTCAGCTGGAAATAACTCGATGACTTCATCGAGTATATTTTCGAGAAACGTAAAGACAGAATCGTTACCAGCACAGAAAATATCTTTATTCGGCCAATAACTACCGGGACGTACATCAATATGCTCAC
>JAUVDF010000202.1 GCA_030595455.1 Fidelibacterota bacterium
CGCAACAATAACATAATGCTCAACTCCGTCAACCGATGCGAAGGCAGTCCGAGCATGTTGACCCATACCATTTATAGAATTATGAATTTCTTCACTCTGAACTTTGCTATCCCGGATAATTTGGGGTCCAGTTTGTACAACCAGATCATAGTTTTGCGTCTGGTCCAGTTCATCTAATCTGAAATAGTCAGAACGCTTTTCGTCATAATCATAAACAAATAATGTTGATAGTTGTCGGTCTCCCTTCATCATTTCAGTATAGACTGAATCTTGCATCCTTAAGTAACCAGCATGCAGAAAGGTAAGATCAGAACGCGAGTCGGAAATTGGAGAGCCATAATCAAAATAGGAACCATTGACTGCCAGAGAATAGCTGCTGTCAGCGGCAATCACACCCAGTGAGTTTCCAGGTTGGTGTAAAAACTCGTAGGCCGTGATTTCAGGAATCTTCACGATAGTTATGTTGTATTCAGGGAGCAAATAAATAATCAGTTCACCGGATTGTTGAACGGTAAACATCGGTGCACTATCCTCAGGTGCAATACCTGGTTGAATACTGCACGACACGAGTATAAATCCATATAGTGTGACTAAAAACAGGGTGATTCTAACCGTCAATATTTTTCAACCCCTAGATAATCATCAATCTGGTGCGCAACTTCTTTGATCAGCTTGGTACGCTCACGGTGTTCCAGAAAAGCACTTTTAAACCCACTGATGATAAAATCCTTAAAATCAAGCATATTGAAATTAAAGGTTTTATGAGCCAGCATATACTCGTCTACCAAAGATACACCACTGATGAGTCGGTTATCGGTATTCAGGGAGATCCTTAAACCATAATCATGGTAAAACTTGATGGGATGGTTCTCGATTTTATCCAGCGAGCCGGTTTGGTAATTACTGGTCAGACAAACCTCAAGACAGATTCGGTGATCATTGATATAATTCATCAAATCACCATCTTCTCTGAGTCTTGTGCCATGACCAATCCGATTCGCTCCACAATAATGGATAGCCTGATGGATTGAAGCCGGTCCATAAGCTTCCCCGGCATGGAGGGTCACATTTACATTATTATTTCTAATGAGGTAAAATGCTTCCAGATGATCTTTAGCGGGGAAATTTTCCTCAGCACCCGCCAAGTCGTAGCCAACAACCCCGCGATATTTATAGGCGATGGCCAATTCGGCTAACTGGATTGAGGTTTCAATGGAAAAGTTACGGATTCCACAGATAATCACGCCTGTGGAGATATTGAATTCCTGCTCAGCCTCCTTGAGACCCTCAATGACTGCATCCAGCGACTCCATGGGGGTCATACCGCGATCCTGATGGAGGATAGGGGAATAACGTACTTCTAACAGGCGGACGTTCTCAGCTGCCGCATCCTGAGCTAATTCAAAAGCAGCTCTTTTCAGAGACTCTGGTGTTTGTAACACTGCCAGAGTAATTTGGAATTTATCAATATACTCTTCCAGGCTCTTGACCCTGTCCTCGACAGTAACAGCCTTGATTAACTGATCACGATCTGAGGAAGGAAGCTTAACCTTATCCTTCTGGGCTAAATCCAGAATCGTATCAATACGCAGGGAGCCATCAAGATGACAATGGAGTTCCGGTTTTGGCAACTCTAATAAGAAATCCCTGCGAACCGGTTTCATTAATTTACTCCGGCTTCGGTCTTATCAGCTTTCAAGGTTGTGATAAACCAGATTGCAATGGCAACGATCAGGATTGTACCCAGCCAGCCAAAGCCACTAAAAGTCGGCCACCAGTCTTTATCAGCAGTAAGGAAAATTGGCAGGGCAACAAAAATACCCATTAAAGCTTCACCGGTAATCAAACCAGCAGCCAGCAATAATCCTTTTTTCTTGGTGGATTCAGTTGCACCCATTTTATCACCTGCATGGGCTAACATGCCACCAATAAAGATGGGGGTTGAGAGTGATATAGGTAAATATATTCCAACGGCGACAGCTAGAATTGGGATTCTAAAATCTGAACCGTTTCGTTCCTGGCGGATATCCAGACCGATGATTATAACACCGAGAATGGCTCCTATAATGACCATATCCCAGGGCAGGTTCCCTTGAAAAACACCTTCTGCTACAGACTTCATCAGAGTTGCCTGGGGGGCAGAAAGCGTGGGCGAGCCAATCGTATAGGCAGTGTGCAAGATATCTAATACCAGTCCCAGAACGATAGAGGCACTCAGGACACCAACAACCTGCATAACTTGCTGTTTCCAGGGTGTGGCCCCTACGATATGTCCAGTTTTAAGATCCTGAAGGTTATCCCCACCAATAGCGGCAGCATTACAAACCACAGCACCAACCATAAGGGCGGCCGCAGCACCTTGTAATGATCCTGAACCCAGGATAGCGAGCAGCAGGAGTGAGGCAAATAAGACAGTGGCAACTGTCACACCTGAGATGGGGTTGTTAGATGAACCAACCACTCCAGCCATATAGGCAGCTACAGCTGAAAAGAAGAATCCAAAAACCATCATGATGATGGTGATTAAAATAGACAGTTGAACGGTTGGTAGAATGTCATTATAAATCATGAATACTGGGATCATTAGGACTAAGAGGGCAATTCCGACATACTTGATGGGTATATCATTCTCTGCGCGACTGACAGCCTCACCATTTTTAACTTTGTTATAAGTTTTAAGGCTGGACTGAATTCCGGCCATGAGGGGTTTGAATAACTTTATGAGTGACCAGACACCGCCAACTACCATAGCGCCAACACCTAGATAACGAATCTTGGTATCCCAGATTGTGTTAGCTGCATCCAGGGCATTGCCTTCGAAGCCATAGATAGCTGTATAAATTGGAATAGCGA
>JAUVDF010000215.1 GCA_030595455.1 Fidelibacterota bacterium
CTCTATTTGGGTGCTAACTCAGCCTATCTATTTCAACTTACCCCAGCTGAGATTGCCGAATCAAAATGGGTGGCAACGGAAGCCATGGTTGTAGCCTGGGGAGCCACGGGTGGCATCTTGATCGCATTTGCAGTCATGTTGAACACTTTTGGAAATGTAAGCACCCAGATTCTCTGCAAAGCAAGAGCCTGGCAGGCTATGGCCCGAGATGGGATGTTTTTCAAATCATTTGCCGAACTTAGTAAAAACCATAAAACTCCAAATAATGCGCTCCTCGGTCAGGGACTTTGGGCTACTGTTTTATTAACTTTTGCTGTATCAGCAGCAAACTCTTATGAAACAATGATTGATTTCTTCTCAGCTACCAGCACCATTTTTAATCTCGCTGTGTTTGCGTCAATCTATGTCATTCGTAAAAAGTATCCAGATGTTCATCGACCCTATAAAGCCTGGTTGTACCCCTGGAGCTTGATCATTGTCTTTGTAATTTATGCGATCTTCTTTGTAATCACTCTGATGACCACTTTAATTCCATCGTTAATCGGCTTGGCTTTAACCAGTACTGGATCCATATACTATTATTTCTTTATCCATAAGCGTGGTGTTCTGGTAAAGTAAGATGGAAAACACTAAGGAAACATTAGGTAACTTTACGAATCTGCAGACTCAGCTTGCTGAATTGGTCAATTCAACAGATTCAATTTCAGGTTTTGCAAAAAATATCTTCGATCTGATTCTAACCAAGATTCCCATCAATCGGGTAAGTTTATCCCTATACGACCCAAATACGGGCACCATTACCTTCCCCTATTCAGGTGATGCTGGTGAAAGAACAAGGACTCAGGTCTTCAGAGATATCAACTCACCTCTAAAGCAGGTGCTGGAGCAGAATAAAGCAATGCTAGTGGATCAGGCTGACTTTGCATCATTTTGCCAGGATAAGCCTCTTGACAGTTCAATTCCAGTAATCTGGGCGGGTTGTCCAATACTGAAAGATGGTCGGGCTTTTGCGGCTCTCGTTCTGGCTGCAAATGATAATGATCGTGTCGACATCATTAAAGAAATCTTTCCTGCGCTAACTCCTTTCTCTGAGCTGTTGGCTCCCTATCTGGAGACTAAAATTGAGTTAGATAAACTTGAGAATAGTGAATCCAAATTCCGTCGACTGGCTGAGTCATCGGCTGATCTCACGTTTCAAATCACCAGTAAAGGCTATATCAGTTATGTCAGCTCCAATGTAAAACCATTATTTGGATACGACCCTGAAGGATTAGTTGGCAAACACATTGAAAGCATAACTCCTGTGAATCAGATGCCAAAAGCTCGCAAGGCTTTGCAAAAGATTATTGCGGGTGAAAATATTAAAAATATGACTATCACACAAAAGGATAGTTCTGGCTCGCTGATACCCATGGAAATAAATGCCAGCCCCATTTTAAAAGATGGCAAGGTGATCGGTGTTCAAGGAACCATGCGGGACATCAGTGAACGACACCAAGCCCAGCAAGAAATAGAACGACTGGCATTTTTCCCCTTAGCCAATCCAATGCCGGTTGTTGAAGTTGATTTCTATGGTGTCCCCAGTTATATCAACCCGGCTGGTATTCAATTACTGGATCGCATGAACCTTGATATGGCACAGGTCGCCCAAATTCTACCCAAAGACTTTCAGCAAGATATTCGAGATGCCCTTAGCGATAAGAATACCATCGTATCACGGGAAGTTTCTCTGGATGGCTTTCACCTGTTATGGTCAGGCTATTTTTTGCAGAATCAAAATTTATTGCACTATTATGGAACTGACATTACCACCCTTAAGAATACTGAAGTTGAGCTCATTGATGCCCAGAAAAAGGCGGTTAAGAATGAGCAGGTAAAATCCTTATTCCTGGCCAACATGAGTCATGAAATCCGTACCCCACTTAATTCTATTTTAGGTTTTACTGAACTAATTGAAGAAGAGGTTAAAGATACGAAGAATACTGACCTCAAAGCCTATTTTGACATAATTCGGGTTAGTGGAAAACGATTATGGAAGACGGTTCATGAAATTCTAGATATCTCTCAAATTGAGTCCGGTACTTTTCAATTAAAAATTGAAACCATCGATCTGTCTGAAATATTAAATGAGCTTTTAATCTCATTTTACCCTGGTGCTGAAGAAAAGAATATTGAATTGCAGATGAATATTCCCAGGTCTGGAATCACAATTGTCGCAGATGAGTATTGTGCGACCCAGGCGCTTTCGAATCTGATTGATAATGCGATCAAATATACCAATTCAGGTTATGTTAAAATTGATGTGGAGTGTTCCGATATATCAGTTCAGGTAACCATTAAAGATACTGGAATTGGTATGTCCGATGAGTACCAGAAACAGATGTTTGATGCCTTTTCACAAGAGAGTACTGGTTACACGAAACACTTTCAAGGTGTTGGTCTGGGCTTAGCTCTATCGCATCGCTACCTTAGAATGATTAAGAGCGATATTCAATTAGCTAGTAAGCAAGATCAAGGGAGTACTTTTACGATAACATTCCCAATCAGTGCAGATATTCCTGTTCTTCGAACTGGCACTAATATGCGGGGAGCAGCTGCCAGGAATAATACGAACGCTAGCCCAGGCAGCAAACCAGTTATTCTGGTTGTAGAGGATGATCCTAACTCCCAAAAGCTGGCTGACCTTACGCT
>JAUVDF010000100.1 GCA_030595455.1 Fidelibacterota bacterium
ATTCAAAAAGATACTGAACGTCTTGTAGCCAAGTACCATGATACTAGCTCCGGCGCAATGACCCGCATCTCTCTGGCACCCTGTTCACCTTTCTCGGTCACAGCAAAACTTATGCAGCAAACTGCTGCGTACGCCCAGGATCATGATTTACAAATACACACCCATCTTGCTGAAACATTGGATGAAGAACGGTTCTGCCTGGAGACCTTTGGGAAGCGTCCTGTAGGGTTGATACAGGATTTAAATTGGCTGACCAGTAATGCCTGGTATGCCCATGCAGTTCACTTAAATGATGATGAAATCAAGTCGATGGGTGATAATGGTGTTGGAGTATCCCATTGTCCCACTTCTAATATGAGATTGGGCTCTGGAATAGCTCGTATACGTGAACTGTTGGACGCCAAGGTAAGTGTCAGTTTGGGTGTAGATGGAAGTGCTTCCAATGATTCAGGAGATATGCTTCTAGAAATGCGTAATGCTATGTTGCTATCTCGTCTACGTGATGATCAGTACTGGCTCACGGCGCGTGATGTCCTCCGTATGGCAACTCGAGGTGGAGCTGCTGCTTTAGGTCGTCAGGACATTGGTGAACTGAGTGTTGGCAAGCAAGCTGACCTGGCTCTATTTGATATGGGTGGATTATCCCAGGCTGGCGGTCTTTCTGATCCACTGGCAGCCCTACTCTTTACTACCCGTCACACACCCGTTGATTACCTTATCATCCAGGGTCAAGTTGTGATCAAACAGGGTGGGGCAGGAATTGAAGAAGCTCAACTTGTCGCTAAACAAAACAAAATTGCTGAAGAGATGCTTCAAAAAGCCCAGGAACGTACGGGTATAAACTTTATTAACCATTAATCAGGTAACATTTATGTGGTCATCTATCCAACATATTATCAAACCAGATAGCTTTAGTGAAGCACTACAGCTGCAAAAAAATTCATCTTCAACTTTGCTGGCAGGTGGTAGTTATCTGGTATCCGAAAAAGATCTTAATATTCAAACGCTTATCAGCATCAGCCATCTACTGCCAGATACAGTAGAAAAAATTGAAGGTGGTTTACAAATTGGTGCTGGAATAACACTTCAGCATCTGCTAACCAAGACCGGTAAAGCCCTGGCTAAAGCGATTACGTCGTCTTGTCCCTCGAAAAATATTCGCAATCAGAGAACCCTGGGTGGGGAAATCGCCAGGGACCGACCAGATTCAGACCTAATGGTTTACCTATACGCCGCCGATGCACAATTACAAATTAATGAATTGGATTCATTTGTACATATTAGCAAATGGGACCGGCAGGGTATTATATCAAATGTCTTTATCCCAATAGGCCTGACGATGATTCAACGTGTTTCAGTCCTGGATTCGGCACCTGCTTTTGTCATTGCCGCGGTTCACGAAACCTCAAACTATTTCGCCATGGCAGTAGGAGGCAAATCTGAGCGGATATGTTATTGTCGCACAACTAACCCTCCCAAAGAAACTGATATCCGTCATTTTTTGGATGAGGTTGAGGCTATTTTTGGCACTGACCATTTCGGCTCACCCGATTACAAACGGAAGCTTGTATCGAAACTATTACACGAAATGACGGCAAAATCATGATCATACAATTCGAACTTAATGACCAGCTCGTTCAGGTAGAAACACAGCCTGGCACTACTCTGCTTGAATATCTACGTAGTATTGAACTTTACAGCGTTAAACATGGTTGTGATCATGGTGAATGTGGAGCATGCACTGTCTTGTTGAATCAAAAAGCAGTTAATGCCTGCCTGCTACTTATGCCCACATTAGAGGGAAAGAAAGTTGAGACGCTGGAAAAATTTTCAACCCACCAGCACATTAACTCTATGCAGGAAACCTTTCTCAAGGCTGGCGCCGTTCAATGTGGTTTCTGTACGCCAGGTATGCTCCTATCCCTGGAAGCATTAGATCGTGAAAAGCTTGACCTTAATGAAGATGATGTGCGTGACGCTTTAAACGGTAACCTTTGTCGCTGTACCGGTTATGTAAAACCGGTTGAAGCTGCTTTAAAAGCCCTGAAAGAGAATAAGGGCAAAGAGGTGCAATCATGAAAGTGATTGGCAAAGATATTCAGCGAGTCGATGGTCCGGCTCTGGTGAAGGGGAAACCAGTTTTTGCTGATGATATCAGACTAAAAGATATTTTACATGTTAAAATCCTCCATAGTCCCGTCGCCCATGCAAAAATCCTGCAGATCAACACTGATCAAGCAGAAGCACTGGATGGTGTCGTTGCTATTTTTACTCACAATGATTTTAAGCCCCACTATTACACTACGGCCGGTCAAGGCTATCCAGAACCCGGACCTCGGGATATGCGCATTCTGGACTCAACCGTTCGCTATGTTGGTGACCGTGTGGCATTTGTCGCTGCTGAAACCTTGGAGATTGCAGAACAAGCACTAAAGCTCATTCAGGTTAAGTATAAAGAGCTGCCCTGTATTTTTGACGCTCAAGAATCCATAACGGCCGGATTTGCCCTGCATCCAGCAGAAGGCACCAGTGGTATTCACGATATTGATAAAAACATTGCTGCCCATCTGGATGCAGAACTGGGTGATGTTGAAGCTGCTTTGTCAGAATCCGCTCATGTTTTTGAGGGAACTTACAGCACACCTTTTGTTCAGATGGCCCATATCGAGCCCCATATTTCCCTGACCTGGTTAGATAACAATAATCGCCTGGTGATCAGAACCTCTACTCAGGTTCCCCATCATGTCCGACGCATTGTTGCTGAAGTTCTGGATATTCCAGTAGGTCGCATCCGTGTAATTAAGCCCCGAATCGGTGGTGGATTCGGCGGCAAGCAGGAGATTCTGAATGAGGAAGTTGTAGGAGCAGTCACCCTCAAAACAGGCCGACCAGCTCGCATCGAATACACCCGTGAAGAAGAATTATTTGCTGCTCGTGTACGTCATCCGGAACTCGTGACGTTTCGACTTGGCTTTGATGAGAACCAGCACCTTACCGCTATCGATCTAAATATTCTTGAGGATTGTGGCGCCTACGGACCCCACGCTCTTACGGTCATGTCCGTCACCTCCCAGAAAGCGCTGAGTATGTATAAAGCACCAAATATCCGGGTAAATGGAGATGGTGTTTATACCAACCTGCCTATCGGTGGTGCTTACCGCGGTTATGGTGCTCCCCAGGCCTTCTTCCCATTGGAAAGCCTTATAGATGAAGCTGCAGAAGCGATGGGTATTGATCCCATTGAACTACGCTTAAAGAATGTTTTTCAGGTGGGTGATGATATACCCATTGCTAAGATTCTAGGCGAAGGCCGCGAAGGCTTCCCCATGGTGCTCTATAGCAATGAAATTGCTGCCTGCCTTAAAGAAGGCCGTGAATTAAGCAACTGGGAGACTATCAGAGCCAACCAACAGTCTGGTCGTTTTCGTCGCGGAATTGGTGTGGCCGTGGCTGGCCAGGGATCTGGAATTCCTGGAATTGATATGGGCTCAGCTTTCATCAAAATGAATGAAGATGCTAGCTTCAATCTTCAAGTTGGTGCGACTGATTTGGGTACAGGATCAGATACGGCTCTGGCCCAGATAGCGGCTGAAGTTTTAAATGTCTCGGTCGATAAGATCATTGTTTATTCCTCCGATACAGACATGACCCCCTTTGATACCGGTGCCTACGCTTCCAGTACAACTTACATTTCTGGCGCTGCTGTTAAAAAAGCTGCGGAAGCCTGCAAGCTGATGATTCTGGAACAGGGCAAAAAGCTGCTGCAAACCGACGATGCGAAAATTGTCAATACTGATGTACTGGGTTCGGATGGACAGAGTATCTCCTTTTCAGATATCTGCATCAAATCCTTTTACACAGATGAGCAGCAGCAAATCATGGGCATCGCCTCCCATCTCAGTTATGATTCACCTCCTCCTTATAATGCTACATTTGCCGAAGTGGAGGTAGATACACTTACTGGAATCGTGCGGGTGATTAAGCTGGTCTCCGTAACGGATGCGGGTCAAATCATTAATCCAAAAATGGCAGAAGGACAAGTTGAAGGAGCCATTCCCCAATCTTTAGGAATGGCACTTACAGAGTTTATGCCTTTTGATGAAAAAGGGCGGATGTTGAATTTGGACTTCAATAGTTACCATATATATTCCGCCAAGGATATGCCAGAACTGGTAGTACGCTTCGTTGAATCCAATGAGCCTACCGGTCCCTATGGAGCTAAGGCTGTAGCTGAAATTCCGATCTCTGCTCCGGCTCCGGCTGTAACCAATGCAATTTATCAGGCAGTGGGGGTTCGCATCAAGCATCTGCCAGTGAAACCAGAAGAAGTGCTGGCTAAAATACACCTGGAGGATTAACCCATGAGTGAGACCCCTAAGCGCTGTCGCTGGGTACCCCAAAATAAACCAACCTATGTTAAATACCATGATCAGGAATGGGGCGTTCCCGTTCTGGATGATATAAAGATGTTCGAATTTCTGGTTCTTGAATCATTTCAAGCTGGATTGAGCTGGGAGATTATCCTTAACAAGCGGGAAAACTTTCGAAAAGCTTTTGCTCAGTTCGATTATAAAAAAGTTGCTGCATTTGGAGAAGACAAGGTTCAGGAATTACTTCAGGACAAAGGGATTGTTCGAAACCAGCTTAAAATTCGAGCAGCGATCAATAATGCCCAACATTACCTGGAGGTAATCGATGAATTTGGTAGCTTCTGTAACTATTTCTGGAAGTACTCTGACAACAAACCAATTCAGAACCATTTCAATACTTTAGATAATATTCCGGCCAGCACCCCATTGTCAGACACAATCTCCAAAGATCTTAAACAGAGGGGCTTCAAATTCCTCGGGACAACTGTAGTTTATGCTCACATGCAGGCTGTGGGCATGGTGAACGATCATCTTGAGGAATGTTTTCGGTATACCGAAGTGTAAACGAATTTTTTCTTTAAGAAGCGAGGATTCGAATCCTCGCCTTGATTTATATTTTCAAACCCAATGACATCTGCCCATGGGGCTCTGTAAAGTGTGAGCC
>JAUVDF010000063.1 GCA_030595455.1 Fidelibacterota bacterium
TCCTACTCATGGTACTAATTTACCAAATTGGCAAGTATATCTCATGTTTGTGAACACAAAATTTGGGTCTGCCTCCGACTATTATAAGCAGAATTGATCAATATTACTCAATTCGTAACATTATAGTTTTCATGACAGGAGGGTCATATGCGAACCAAACGAAATAAAGAAATATCTATAGCCAGTTGGAGAGCCTGGATCGGGATGCCCCTCATGGGCTTGATTCTGCCAGGTTTCCTAATGGCCCAGACCAGCTCATCAGAGTATCAAATAACTCAACATAGTGATGTCCTGGGTGGACAGGCTGTGTTGACCAATACCATAACAACTTCTGCAGGACCTGCTACTATGACCATAACAGCTGGACAGGCAGTAGTGGGAGATATGGCACACAGTGGTTTCTCTACAAACCTTGGATTTTGGTCCTTTTATTTAAAAGAACCGGATGCACCACTTGTGGATGCCTCTGATGGTGAATCAGAGCATCCAGCTTCTATTTACATCAGTGCTGTTCAGGATGTGTTAAGTCCTCCAGCGACTGGTGAATATACCCAAGATACTTGGATCTTAACCCGGGATGGGGGACCGCTGCAAATTCTTACAATGAACGTGCCTTCAGCTACTGATGGTGAGGCCATCTTTCCCGGGAAACTATATAGCTATGGCGTGACTACATCTAACTCCTTTGGTGTCAGCCCCGAAGGCTTTGATATTGGTTTTACCTTGCCCAATGGCATAATATCTGGCCGTGTCCGTACACCGGGACCCACACCGGGCGCCCCCTGGACCCCTGAAGGGAATCCTGTTGCTGATGTAGAGGTCTCACTACTCCCTATACTGGGTAAATCTGCCCTGCTTGATGGCCAAAATGACTTTATAAGCATAGATTCCTGGTATGAAAATGAAATCTCAGAATCGTTTACCATCGAGCTCTGGATAAATATCATGGACACCTCTGGTAACAGTAAAATTATGGATATGGGCGATCGTTTTCAATTAGAACACAATAATACAACCCTGGCAGCCAGTATTGGTGCGATCGCATTATCAACAGCCCTGCCAAGTCTGCAAGCCTGGCACCATATTGCCTGTGTTATGGATACCAATATGTTCTACCTCTATCTGAATAGTGTCGCAGTTGATTCTGCGTCCTGCACAACGATTCCAGTCGGTGAAGAGATCCGAATCGGTAAGAATAGACTTGGTGGAGAATATTATGATGGCTGGGTTGATGATATTAGAGTTTGGAATTCTGCTAGAGAACAATCTCAAATCCTGAAGAATATGGAGCGGGCTCTATTTGGAGATGAAGCCAATCTGATCGGCTATTGGCGATTTGATGAAGGCTTAAATAATATCTCCTATGACGCCACTTCACCTCGTGAGTTGGCAGTCTTAGAAGGTGCCACCTGGCACGATTCCATTCCCACTGTGAAACTTTCAGCTTTTACTGATACTGATGGATACTATGAGATTCGCAATGTCTGGTATGAAACAGCGGATGCGAATGGGACCACGTATACAGTGGCTCCTGCAAAAGCAAATCACGCCTTTTTTACGCCCGCTGACGATCAGGTCACTTTAACTCGCATTCCGGGTGAAGCAGAAGCAAGCGATGTAAAATTTCTGGATGAGTCGCTGTTTACGGTGAGCGGCACTCTGATCTATGGAGGCACAAATTGTGCAGTAGTGCATGCCGAAATTCTGGTTGATTCTGCCAGTACCCGTCCAGAGACATTTACAAACTCCTATGGAAAATATACACTGGATTTTGAGCCTGACGCAGAGGGTCATTTAACCGTTCGCTTCGGCGGTCACTGGGTCTATGATACAACCACATTTATTGGAACAGATGACATTGTAATAGATACATCCTATGTAGATGGGCATACCTTCCATCGGGGTGGTATTGAACAAGGCTTTCAGGTTCCCCCTATCGAAGCAGATATTGCCGGTATTCATTTTGAGAATGTTCATACTGAATCCCTGTATATGGATATTGGGGGTGGTACCTGTATGCTTCCCATCGGGGATGCCGAAATTATTTTAAGAGCCTCCGGAGGTGATTGTTTTGCGGATACCGCCATCATTGCAACTGGAGCAGGGTATCAGGCAATAAGTGGTTTACCTCCTCTAGAATACGAGGTGATAATAAAGCATGCGACCAAGACCTATATCAAGTTTGACAATCAAAATATATCATTGGTGGACTCATCAGCACATATGGAGTTGATGTACCGTGATATCCTCAGGGTTTCTTTTAGCAACTTCCCCTGGGATGTTGGCTGTGCTGTTATTGCCCAGCATGTAAAAGACAGTCTCAAAGTAACCGTTTATGAAGAATATGGTGGTTATGATGACGTTATACTGGATTCATGCTTCATCAACAGTTTCTCAGTTGAGCTGCGGGATGACTGGAGTGGTATTTATACTGACCCAATTCCCTTTGGCTCAGATAACGGTGAGTTCTGGTATCATTTTCAAGCAGGGATTCCAAATGTCCTGGCTGGCGGTGACCATCCTTATGAAAAAGAACTTACCATCGTTATACATGACGAATTAGGCCGGTTTGCTTCAGACAATGTTTGGGCTAAGATTACAGGTCGAAAAATTTCTGAAGGCAGCGAATTTGCCTCACAACCTGCTAGAACATCAGAAATGCCGTTGTTTGTTCTGAGAGATCCTCCGGGAGATGAGAGTTATTCATTTCTGGCTGAAGATCAAACGATCTGCCGTACCATTAGTCTTGAAATTGAAGATGAAATTGCTGATGACAATTATACAACCGTCAGTCTTGGTGTGGATTTTGGACTGGAAACCGGGATTTCATCACCTTTCGGCTCCTTACTCTTCTCAAGTGAGCTGGATATAACCCTGGATTTCAATGAGACCTGGGGTGGTACCCAAAATGATCGCTCTCTAGATGAAACCGAAATTTGTATCACCACATCCGAACTGTTTCAAACGGATGGTGAAGGCTTAATTGTTGGTGATGAAGGTGACATTTATGTTGGGGCAACGCTTAATCTGACATTCAGCCAAATCTTGGACTTATCAGTGGCTGGCTGTGACGTGACAATCGATACCAGTTATGGTATCTCTGATATGGATGGATTTCATTCGTTTTATGTGTATTCTGATTATCATATCAGGCGCACCCTTATTCCCAATTTAGTATCATTAAGAAATCATGCCGCGCCTGAAGACTCGGCTAAATTTGCAAAATCTGTTATTTACTGGGAGAATTTGGTACAAACCAATGTAGATGC
Organism: Fidelibacterota bacterium; assembly: GCA_030595455.1. Classification (GTDB taxonomy): domain Bacteria; phylum Fidelibacterota; class UBA8477; order UBA8477; family JABMPR01; genus JABMPR01. The sequence goes on from JAUVDF010000063.1 coordinate 3,270, forward strand.
CAAAGCAGCAGCGATTGCAACCGATGCTGTCTCAAATACAGGTGAGGCTTTAACCAATATTTCATTCGATGCATTAGCCTCTTATGAATATTCGACCACCACTGATTCGGCTGTATCACATTCGACTGCGGTCACCATTTCTACTTATGATGGTTCTGGTAATGATCTCGGAGTGACCTGGAGTGGTGTTGGTGTGGTTGGCGGTTTTAATGAAACAGATACCCATACAGAAACAAATGACACAACAGATGTGTCGACCTATAGTCATACCGTTGGTTTTTCACTGGGTGATGATGATCCGGGAGATGCCTTTACGGTGGATATCAAACGCGATCCTGTGTGGGGCATGCCGGTTTTTGACCTGCTTGCCGGGCGAAGCTCAAATCCCTGGGAGCCTAAAACCTTTAAACGGCAATGGAGTTCAATCTCCATCAGTCCACCTATCTCAGTCGACAACGAGCCAGATGCAGCGGTTCTATTCGATGTCACCTTAGGTAACCTGAGTGAAACGGGAGAAACCTGGCCCTATAGTTTGAGCGCCTGGAATGAATCCAATCCCGATGGTGCCGTCATTATGATCAATGGAATTGCCATTTCTGGTACAGAACTCTCATTTGAAATTGATGCTGGCCAGACGGTTAATGCGACCATGCTGGTCGAAAGAGGTCCAGTCGAGTATGATTATGAGGCCTTAACCCTGGAATTCGGTCCTCCCGGAGAATTAGAAATAGCTGATATTTTGGGAGAGGATACTCAAAATTCTGGAGTGGCTGAGTTTACCGTTAGATATATCAAGCCATGTTCAGAAGTAACACTGTCCTTCCCAGAGTATGATGGGTGGCTGATCAACCAGAGCAATGGTCTTAGTGGCCAGGACAGTTTAAGGATTGACTTCTCTGGCTTTAATAAGGCTGACAGTGAGCTGGTGGATATTACACTTGAATATACCAGAACAGAAGAAGAGGAATGGTTCCCAGGTGCTGTACTCACTGGAATTGGCTCTCTACCACAAGCATACAGTACTTTGTACTGGAATACCAGCAGTGTACCTGAAGGTGAATATTATATCAGGGCTCGGGCTGCTTGTCGTTTACGAAATAGCTATTCTGAGTTACGCATGGGTACCATTGATCGTACCTCACCGCGTATTTTGGGTGTTCCTGAACCAGCAGATGTGATTTTAAATAGTAATGATCAAATTATTCTCACCTTAACAGAGGATATCGATTGTGATCAGGTCTATCCAAATTCCGGTGAATTGTTTTTTGCCCACACGGGCAAAGCTATTGCTGCAGAAGTTACCTGTAGCGGCAATCAACTGGTGATTACACCAGCTACTTCGGTCTCTAATCGTGAGATCGAGAACCAGTTGCTTAAAGCTCAGGTCCAATTTGTAAAGGATCTGGCCGGGAATATCTTATGGGATGTGAATGGTAATGTGCTGGATACACTGGCCTGGGAATTTACTGTGGATCGCAATCCGCTCCATTGGAATGTTCCTGAGCTGGAACAGATCGCCTATCTGGGTGAAGAGACCATCATCCCCATTACGCTCAATAATAATGGTGCTGCACCAGCCTATTTTGAGTTTGGGCAGCTTTTCTCATTACCCGATTGGGTGGTTGCTGAACCGGCCAATGGTGAAGTCAATTCCGGTGGCAGTATGACCGTTTATCTGTATCTGGATCCCTATATGAATATGGGTAACTATCAGGCTCGTATCTACGCTGAGACACCCCTGGGCGATGAGCCCCTGGACCTCAATATTCATACGATCTGTCGTCCACCTGAATGGATTGTGGAGGCTAGTAATTATGAGCACACCATGACCCTTACTGCCGAACTTAGTGTTCAGGGATCACAATCTGCGGATATCTACGATCGTCTTGGCGCCTTTGTGGGTGACGAGTGTCGTGGAGTCGCCGATATGGAACATCTCGAGCGTACTGATTCTGTTGGTGTTGATGAATCAGGTCAGGCTATCTATGAGACGACTCATTTTTACCGTACTTTTCTGACAGCCTATAGCAACGAACCGCTAGGGGATACCCTGGAATTTAGAATCTGGGATGCCTCTCATTGTGATGAACTCTGGGAAATGGATGAAACCCTGGTATTCCAGGCCAACACCATTGTTGGTAGTTTAATAGCACCGTCTGCCGTGAATGCGACTGGAGCTATTGCCCAACATGTTGATCTATCCCAAGGTTGGACCTGGTTCAGCTTTAACCTGCAATATGGTGATATGAGTTTCAATCAGGTCTTTAATCTGCTGGAAGCAACAGCGGGTGACCGGATCATTGCAGCAGAGACAGCTGCCTATGCTCAATATGCTGAAGATCTGGGTTGGGTTGGTCCACTGACTGACATAGCGATAACAAATATTGATATGTATCAGGCGGACATGGTAAACCCAAGCAGTTTTCCATTTGTTGGCTTTGTCATTAATCCTGAAAATACAACCATAGGAATAGAGTCGGGTTGGAATCGAATTAGTTATACGCCTCAGGTGAATATGGAATTACCGGCGGCTTTAGCTGGTTTGACGCCAAGCTTTAATGACCAGATCAAAAACCAAACCGGGTTTGCTCAATACGATACAACTTATGGTTGGTATGGTTCACTTGATTATCTGACTCCCGGGAGCGGTTATATGCTCCGCATGGCAGCAAGTGATAGCCTGATCTATCCATCCGGCTATGGGCTGGTAGCATCCATGCCTGAGCTTGTCCAGAAGTCGGAAGTCCTGACCAAGGCAGTCGTATGTCCCTGGGTTGTAGATAAGACTAAATATCTGAACAACATGACTATAACCGCACTTATTGAAAGTGATACATTAGGTATTAATTCGCCTGAAGACGCTGTCGTTGCTTTCATTGGTGATGAATGTCGCGGTATTGGTCGGCCGGTTTATGTGCCTGAGATAGATGCCTACCGTGTGTTTATGC
>JAUVDF010000209.1 GCA_030595455.1 Fidelibacterota bacterium
CTCTCTGCTGCCCGTAATTGGGACCCCTTGCCTGGCCAACTTTATGGCTGAGCCATAGCCCTGTTGAAAATAGAAATAAGCCTTGGTAATATCAGCTTTGGCTCGGTGATATAGTTTTCCAACCAGCATACTGGAGCCAGCCAATTCAGAATCTACGGAGAAACGTTGACTGATTTCCATGCTCTCCATAGCAGCATCCAGCGCTTTATCTGTGTTCCCCAGCTCACGATAAAGTTCAGCGAGTTTGAGGAGAATACTAGCCCTGAAAAAGTTATTCTCTGCCTTTTTAAGTAGGCCTTCATAATAGCTCATTGCTTCAGCATTACGATCCTGAAGTTTGAGGATTTCCCCTCTGGTCAAATCAATACTCCAACGCAGGTAGTTATAACCTGAGGTTGCAGCCATTTGATGTGCCAGGTCCAGGTAGGTGGCCGAATCACTTAACTCACCTTGTTCCAGGTAGTTCAATGCAAGACTGTAGTGGGCTTGTGCCTCCATCACGGTCATGTCATACTTATTAAAATAAGCAATACTCTGAAGCCACTTGCGCAGGGTTGATTTCTTCAGCACCCCACTCTGCTTAACCATAGTTTGGAAGGCAATCATCTGCTTCATCTTATTAGATTTTGCAGAATTATGGGCTTTTTCAAGATACATTTGGGAAGCACTAGCGTCACCAATACTATCTAAAAATCCAGAATATTCGTAGTAGAAATAAGTAAGGGCACTCCGTTGTTGAGTCCCCTTATTTAAAACAGTGATTTTCTCCAATACCTGCTCATAGAGGTCTATTGCAAAACTGTAATTCCCCTCAAACCCGGCAATCTTGGCATAAGTAATTTTGAGCAGTGCCTCAAGCATCTTATTACGACGATCAGAGACCTTGCCTTGATCTAATATAAGCTGGACATGCTCTTCACTAATAAAACCAGTTTGACCCAACAGAGCGTAACATTCTGCGGCATGAAATTGCTCTATTAAGTTTGAAGGATCCTGAGTTTTGTTCAACTCATTGCTCATGAGATGTTGTCTTTTATTCATGATATGAACACCCTTTCCCCCACTTTAAGAAATGATATTCTTGTTCTATAACAGAACAAGCATTCTTGACGTGACCCCAACATTTTCTTTTAACAAATAAAGTTCCCTATTTGTTAACTGCTGAAAGATAGAATATCTTCTTAATATTACCAAACAAGTTGTTGCTTTTCATCATATATTACTGAATACAGCTACCATTAACAGCCAATCATTTCGTAATATGTAATATTTTATAAAGTATCTCGTGTGGAGCTTTTCAACTTGTGGGTAAAATGAAACCTCACCTTCCTGCTTTTTCCAGCGTACTTTCCATTTATATTTCCAGCCATACGGCTTGCTTTTCAGCAAGTCCACAACGATGAGAAAAGGAAATGGGTCAAGGGATGTCAGAAAACACACTCACCAGTATTCAGGATTTAGAAACCGTCTTCAGCACAGATGAGGGAATCGTTAAAGCGGTTGATAAAGTTAGCTTCAGTCTTGAGAAAGGACGTACAGTTGGTGTTGTTGGTGAATCTGGATCGGGAAAGTCAGTAACTTCATTATCCTTGATGCGCTTGATCCCTAATCCTCCTGGACGTATCGTTGGCGGTCGTCTGATGTATCATTCACGAACTAAAGGCTTGGTTGATCTTACCAAAGTACCGGAAAATGAAATGCGTGAATTTCGTGGCAATGAGATTGCCATGATTTTTCAGGAGCCCATGACCTCATTGAATCCAGTTTTCACCTGCGGTGATCAAGTTATGGAGGCTCTGATCCTCCACCAGAAACTAAGTAAAGCTGAAGCAAGAGCTAAAACGCTTGATCTATTTAAAGAAGTTGAATTGCCCAGGCCAGACGCCATCATTGATTCTTACCCACACCAACTTTCGGGAGGTCAGAAACAACGGGTGATGATTGCCATGGCGATGTCATGTAACCCGAGAATATTAATTGCAGATGAGCCAACCACAGCCCTTGATGTCACGGTACAGGCAACCATCCTGGATCTTATGCGAAAGCTGAGAGACACCCATGATATGGGCATCATCTTTATCACCCATGATCTTGGTGTTATCGCAGAAATTGCCGATCATGTCGTGGTCATGTACAAAGGCAAAGTCGTCGAGCAGGGATCGGTCTGGGATATTTTCTCAAACCCTCAGCATCCATATACAAAGGGCCTATTGGCTTGCCGTCCACCTCTGGATCATCGCCTGAAACTCCTGCCTACTATTTCTGATTTTATGGAGGAAAATGAAGCTGGAGAAATGACTGAATTGAATAAATCAGTGGATGAAACTATTCACGATCTGATTATTACGCCTGAAGAAACTGCTAAAAGGCATGCAGCGCTTTACGCCCAGGAGCCTATTCTTACGGTTAAAAATTTAAAAACCTACTTCCCTATCCGCGAAGGTCTATTCAGTAAAGTAATTGACCACGTAAAAGCGGTCGATGATGTCAGTTTTGATGTTTATCCCGGGGAGACGCTCGGTCTAGTAGGTGAATCTGGGTGCGGTAAAACGACCCTGGGTCGTACTATTCTGAGACTCATCGAACCGACTGCCGGGAATATTGTTTTTCATGGCAAAGAGATTACCACGCTCGGCGGTGACGAGCTGCGTAATATCCGTAAACGGATCCAAATCATTTTTCAGGACCCCTACTCCTCGCTTAACCCACGGATCACTATTGGATCCGCTATCTTGGAACCCATGCAAGTGCATGGTCTACACGCTGATGATGTAGAGCGACGTAAAAAAGTTCAGGAATTACT
>JAUVDF010000153.1 GCA_030595455.1 Fidelibacterota bacterium
TTCATCATCCCCCAGATCAATCATGATATGATCCATGGTAACCGTTCCAATAACTGGATAGTCTTTGCCATTGTGGGAGACGACGCCACGATTAGTAAGTTTCCGATTATAACCATCTGCATACCCCATGCGCAAGGTACCAATGTTGGTATCAATGGCTGCCTGCCACTTCTCGCCATAACTTACAGATTCCCCTGCCTTGATCCTGTCTACTCTAACAAGTGGAGCTTTGACTTCCATAGCTGGCATAAGTTGAGTCAGGTATCTGCCACCTGCCGAAGTGTCATATCCATAGAGACCTATTCCAAGCCGGATAGCATCATAGAATTTTGCGCCATCATGTAAGGCACCTGCACTATTTGATAGATGGACCAGCCCAGTAAAGCCAAGTACTTTGATACGGCTGACAAATTGCTCAAAGATCTGGTTCTGTTGATCATAGGTAATCTCAGATTCAGTATCAGATGATGAGAAATGACTGTAAACACCCTGAATGTCTAATAGTGAGTTCTGGTCAGAAATTACCGCTACGGCTTGTTCAGGTGATAAACCTAAACGGTTCATACCCGTATTGACATTAAGGTGTACTTTAATACCTGACAGTCCCTCGTTAATAGTGGATTGCACATCCTCGATTGAGCCAAGGGTCAAAATAATATTTTCAGGAAGCTGATGAAGGTCCTCAGGGTAAACTCGAGAAAGGATAAGAACAGAGAGGCCAGGCACATCGTCAATCAATTCCCTGGCTTCCTCCAGGGTCGCCACAGCAACCAGATTCACCTTGAGCTCATGGTAGAGGTGCCTGGCAAGCTCAACTGCACCATGGCCGTAGGCATTGGCCTTGATGACCGGAATAACCTGGGCTGCCCCTATTCTCTTCTGAAAGAAATTGAAGTTATGGGTAATAGCAGCGAGTGAAATATTACATGTGGCTTCCATGACAAATCCCCTGATAAAAAAAGGGCGTGGTTAACCACGCCCTTTTCTAATTGATGTAAAAGCAAAGAGTTTAGTTAACAGCTCCTTTTAAGCCTTTACCAGCTTTAAAGCGAGGAACATTCATTGCAGGAACGTTGATCGGTTCACCTGTACGAGGGTTGCGAGCAACTCTAGCTGCACGTGCTGATACGTCGAATGTACCAAAGCCAACTAAGGCAAGTTTGTTACCGGAAGCAAGTGAAGATGAGACAGCTCCTGTGAAAGCACTAAGTGCTGCTTCAGCCTGTACTTTTGTGATTCCAGCATCACCGGCGATCTTTGCAATCAATTCGGCTTTGTTCATAGTGGATCCTCCTTGTTTTTGTATTAATAAATTTTACCAGTTTTGGTTTACCTGACAAAAATCATATTGATTTCGTTCAAGTGGTCTTAAACCCTTACCCACATTAGGATAACGTCAAAAAGGTAAGGGGTCAGTTTTGAAAGTCAAGCAGTTATTGTCCATTATTTTACTAGACTTTCGAAGATAGATATTGCTTTAATTCCTCAAAATTTTGAAATATTTCTGTGGTACAGCCAACAATCCAGGATGATACTTTTTCAAGTGGCATGCCCAGAACCAGGTACACCGGAAGCTGATGTTCATAGGCCAAGGTTAGCTCTCCATGAGTCCCTGCCCCTTGAATCACATGCTCGTCCCACAAACAAATAACTGCATCGCATTTTTGTAGTAATTGATAAAGATCTCGATCAATAATTTTTTTCATCACCGGCCTAAACCGCTGAGTATCAGTGCTTTTCCACGTTCTGAAGTTTGATTTTTCTTCTTCTGATAGAAAATCCTGCTCATGTTGTGATGGATCAAACGCGTCCCACCCACAACTGGTTTTCAGGAATTGTGAAATCTGATGTCGCCAGACTGTACCAGCATCAGGAGCGGCTTCAATAGCTCCGGCAAGATAGAATCTCAACTATCACCATCTAGATGAAAGAGGGTTGCTGACAACCATAGCAGGAACACTGTTTCAATTAAACAGATCAGCAAAAACCCATAATCTATCATTCCGTTAATAAATGCAGTATCAAGACCAGTCATCCAATTGTAGGGAGGCAAATAGAAGGCGATTTCGACATATTTATCGAGTGGAGCCCCCTTTATCAGAAACAGACCACTGACCATCATCATTGGCAAAAGACCTACATATAGAATCTTGCTTAGGCTATCAACATACTTAACCAACAAGCCAATTATCTTACTGATGGCTACAATCTGAAGCGCACCCAATATGATAAATACAATGGTTGCCTGAAAATTGATTTGCGAAAAAGACATTTCAGTCAGAAATATCAAAACGGCCCATACGATCACGAGATGCATAAAACCTTTTACCAGACTGATCATAGATTGGCTTATGAAGAATGAGGGTTGCCTATGAAAGCGCCCCATTTCATACAGGCTGGCCATACCATTACTCCGTTGAGCTTCCCAATAAAAACGAGCCGTCGTTTCATAAATGGTGATCAGCAGGGTTAGTAATAATGAATCTAAAACTAAGGCAGGAATGATCTCTGTCATTTCCTCAGCCGGCAAGAGTGTCTTATAGGGCAAGAAGAACATGAAGAAGAATATGAGACCAGTGAGCATGGGCAAAAGTCCCATGGTCAGAAACTGGCGCCTGTAAATTGTCCATTCACGATACCAAAGAGCGGCGAATACATTATTCATGAGTAGACTCCACTTTTACCATCCGTTTAAAGATATCAGCTAAGGTTGGTAGCCTTGGTGTAGCCTGTACCACCCTCTCATGAAAAAGAGAGGTAATCGATTCAGGGGCAACATCAGCCTCCGTAATAATCTCATAGTGATTACCCTGAACGGTATATGAGTCGACCAGTGGCGATGCATCAAGGATATTAAAATCACGCTCATGCGTTTCAGATAAAGTCAGATCCAAAATTCGATTTTCCTGCTCTATTTCTTTTAGTTCTTTTAGAGTACCATCAGCGACCACCCGACCATCGTCAAGGATGGAGATTCGATCGGCAATACGTTCAACTTGATCAATATTACTCGATACAAATACCGTAGTAAACCGTAGCTTTTGTTCTCTCAGAAATGTTTCAATAAGATCTTTACACTCTAAATCAAGTGAAGCAGTCGGCTCATCCAATAGAAGAATAGAAGGGTTATGCAAAACAGCCCTGATAAATTCCATCTTCCGGCGTGTGCCAAAACTTACTTCACTGGGAAACGAGTGGAGTTCCTCAATTATTTTAAAGCGTTTTACAAACCCGGAAATTCGATTGAGTAGGTCTGCTTGAGCAATCCCGTGCAATTTCCCGTGCAAGTTTAGATTTTCTAATAAGGTCAACGATTCCTCAAAACGACTGTCTTGAGACATGTATCCAATCTGATGACGAATCTGATTTTGACGCGCCCCCAGATTCAAACCATTGATATAGCCTGAACCCAGGCTTGGTACACACAAGGTGGCAATTACCCTGAGCAGGGTAGATTTACCAGATCCAGTCGTGCCAATCACAGCATGGATATGACCCTTCTCAACACCAAGGGTCACATTATTCAGAGCTGCTTTATCACCATATTTCTTGATGATATTTCTGAGTGTAATTGAGACAGCCATGATCAGCTTTTCTCCATCCAGTTAATAATTAATGTGAGGAAGCGTTTCAACTAGCTGTATCCTTATCACCTTTTATGGTCCATACTGCTAATAAGCCAATCATCAGCACCAGAACCCAGATTGAGGCGTAGTTGTAGGTAGAGCCACCGTAGCTAATCAGATCTGTAAAACGACCGATGAGCAGGGAAATACGACCCATAACTGCAAAGCCAAAAGAGGCACCGAAACTGATCATGAGGAAGTAGAT
>JAUVDF010000111.1 GCA_030595455.1 Fidelibacterota bacterium
AGGGATCACCTGGATGGAAGCCCCAAACAGTATCATTCTTGACATAGATTGCTTTCTGAGCAATTGCTGCATTCAAGAATTTTGCATACTGTTCATTGGTTACATGAGTAGCCATTATTTCATATTCAACTGTGGTTTTCACATGATTGTGTTGACCATAGTTAAACTCTCCGGCTGGGATAGTAATCCAAACATCTTCAACTTTTTCCGTGGCAAATAAGATGGAAGCTAACACCATGAAAGGAATCAGTACTTTAATGAGTTTCATTATAATCCCTCACTTTCCATTTGGGCTCTAATTTTATCCCGACCCTCTTGGGTCATTTCAGCCGTAGGATTAATGTCAAGTTCTGGGTCTTTAGCTTCCTTTTCCCAAAGGGCATCATCTTTTTTGAATAGATCGATCAGCCTCCAACCTAGAAGTCCAGCAATCAGGACCAGAACAGCACCTAAACCAAAGTCTGTTGCCAGCATGGTCATGTTTACCAATGGTTGTTCATAATATTCAGTGACAAAGAGACGTTTCATTGAGAAAATAGTTGCTGCAGCAAAGGCAATGTCAGAACCGATGATCAAGGTCCAACCTAACCATTTTCTGGCTTTACCTTTGACACCTGAGATATCAATGTAGTACATGATAATAATGGTAGCAACAATGGCTGACAGGATGTGCCAGTGTCCCGTTAGGGTTACACGCTCTTCACGAGCCGGCCAAACCCGGAATATCTGTTCCAGCTTGATGGCCATGAAGATACCAACACCACTCACAGTGAAGTTCATGAATACCATCTGCCAGAAAGGACCAAATTTGATTGGATCATGCAGCAAGGCAGCAAATTTTTGGAAAATTGTTGGTTTTTCAATGCCCTGTTCAGCAATGCGATCTCGGATAAGCTTACCCCAGGCATAAATAACCAGCATAAGGGCTGAAAGCATGACAAAGATCGACCCAACATAGATAAAGGTATGGGCCAGGTGCGTCCAAACGACTGACCAAACACCACCTGATATAACGATGGTACCAATAATCATCAGTGGCATACCGATTTTATGCAGTTTGCCCTTCCAGTCCATCCAACGGCCAACAATCAAAGTTACGGCGACAGCTATCAGGGTTAACATGATGTGCAAATGACCAATGATAGATTTTTGCAGAGCCGTTTTGTTGGGTTCACGAATAAGATCCTCTGCCAGGAAAGTTTCATGGCCATTGGACCAGAATGAGCCTGTCACTGCACCGAAACCGGCCGAGATTAGCATGGCTACAGTCATGATAAAAAAGGCAATTCGTTCATAGTCATAGCCATTTTTGGTGTGAGCATATTCGCTATTTGTGACCAGGTATTCTCGTCTCCAGGGGTAGATAGCAGCAGCTAAAAGTAACCCTGCGAAGAAGATCAGTGATTGGCCCACCAGGAAAAGACCATGGTAGAAATAATTATGACCGAAATAGCCAAAAGCTAAGCCAAAGACCATGGCTGTAATCCAACCAACAGTCACAGTGGCATTAATAGTTGATTGTTGGTGTTTACGCATAGGTATAATGGAGGTCATCATATACACTTCAATGGCTACCACTATCATGGCAATCACATGGTAGAGCATGATGATCCGACCAGACCGCTCAACGGAAGTCAAATCCATCCCTGTCAAACTGACTGTTATATCCCTTACTCCCCACTCAACCATAGGACCGGATAGCGTTCCCCACACTGCTGTAATGACAGAAATGGCAGACATTGCCAGCAGGATCAGCCCTTTGGTTGATTGAAAGAAATAATGATATAGCTCATTAAATTTTTTCATATTTTTTATTCCTAATTATTGAGTCGTTTATGCTAAACTCAGATTGATGATAATATGTATCCCTAAACATATAACTAACATCAGCAACTACCGTGCCGCCTCATTATCCCCCGTGGATATAAATACATGTTTGGATTTTTATTCTGCATCTGAAGTAAACATTGACTCATTATAAAACAGCTACAGCCCCGTGCGAATCACAGGGCTGTATAGTGCTGTAAATTTTACCGGCTTAGAAATCTTCCTCTTTCAAAAAGAATGGTTTGAATATTGGCAGGTTAAAGATCACCAATAAGAGTAGTGACATAACTCCACCAACGGCCCATTCAAAAGAATCGCGAACGAAATATCCGTTGAAACCGATAAGGGCTGTTGCCAAAGCAGTACTGGAAACGATGTAATAACCAATTTTCTTCTTCATAGCGAGGAAGGGAATTGAGATAACCATCAGGTATGATGCAGCATAATTCATATAACCACCCAAGAGAAGTAGAAGTGTATTTGGATTGTAAACTGCTTCTTTAGTAGCTACTAATTGTCCAGCATCAATCTGTGCTTGTGAAACTCCTACCAACTCAATGGCATTATAGTGATCCAGGTTGGTGAAAAAGTTACCCAAAACATTAAATGAACCACCAAGAGGAGATCCGGTACCCATAACGCCATCAGCTCCAGCTTTTAACATTTCAGGAATAAAGATAAAGTAACGAACACCGTGCTGACCATTCATAAAAACCATTCCAGCAACGATACCGATAGCAGTATAAGGAACAAGCTTTAGAAGCTTATTCTTCATCGTGTCCTGATCAGAAAGCAGGAAGATATAGTAAAATACCAAGCCCATGACCATGGTCATCAAGACTGGTGGCATGACGGATACATCTGCTGGTGGCGGTGCAATACCGGCAACAGGATGTGTACCTGCAGTATACATGGCAGCATAATCAGAAACGATTAGAACCATCCAGGGAATCAGCATGGTCATACCAGCTACAGCAGGAATCGCAGTTAAACCAATGAGTGCTGCTCTGGCCCATTCTTCACCTACATAAACTTTTTTGGCGATGATAAGTGCGAAAGCACCGGCCAAATACAGAATAACCAGCCAGGCACCATAGGTTGCCCCCAAAATTGGTACTGCCGGGTAAAAATCTGGATCTACATATAGAATCCGATTGATTACGCCATCTAGCGCAAGTTTTAGTGTGCGCATGCCCTGTTCGGGTGCTACATACATCATGAACAAACCAGCGACCACAGCGGTAACCGCCATAATCATATTCTGATTTTTGCTCGTTTTGTTAAACATACCTTACCTCCTCAAAGTGTTTTGGTATATGTCCTGTTATTAAAAGCTTCATGTTAAAAGGAACTAAATGATATAATTGACATAGCTCCCACCATGTACAACGAAGCATATTTAAAAAGATAGAAATCATGTTTTTCAGACGGACGTAAAACAATAAATGCCGCCAGAGCTAATAGTCCCACTGACAGTATCGCTAATAGTTTTAGATAGCCCCAGGATAGCCCCAGTGAATACAAACCCATGGCAATTGCCAGAGTTGCACCAACACTTGAAAGGGCGATGATCCAGCGAGTGGTCATAAAGCCATAACGATCGGCAAAGGTTGGTATTCCAGCCCGACGATAATCCCCGAAATTCTTTATATTAAAGGTCAGGATATGGGTCGGTATCCATAGTAATACTGAGAGTAGAAACAGGACACCCAGACCATCGATATGCCCCACCGCCAATACCCGTCCAGCCAGAATTGGCATCCCGCCAGATATTCCGCCCCAGACAATCGACCAGGGTGTCCGGCGTTTGAGCCACATGGTGTAGATCACGACATCAATAAATAGTCCGCCTCCAACCACCAGGGCATATAGAGGATCAAGCCAATAAGCAATCACCAGTCCCAAAACTGAGATTAGAAGTCCAAAGACCAGGGCGTGGTCAACTCGTAAAGCTCCGTTAACCAGAGGGCGTTGGGCTGTGCGCTGCATTTTGGAGTCAATATCACGATCCCAGACCATATTTAGAACGGTACTGCCGGCAATTGCCAGAAAAAGACTGATACTCAGACCGATGATTTGGGAGGATTCACCCACTGGACACTGGGCACTGGTGTAGCCGGCTATTCCAGTAAAGAGCAACAGGCTGGTTTGTAAACTTTTAATCAGACTCCAGTAATTGCCGAAGGTGCCTTTTTTTGAAGCAGGACTCTTATCACCAATCATAGTGAAAACTCAGATATGTTTGCTAATGTGTAATGTATGTTGATATAAACTAACATGGTTGACATAAAAAATACAGGCCCCTATTTGATCAACTGCAGCAAGGTTGATTTCATTGAGTTACCCTTAGCTCTAAGATCATATTTGAAGCCACCTAACCGCCAGGTGGTTACCAGGAATCTCAGGCTCCCTAAAAAGATATAGGCGATGTCCTCAGCGATGAGATCTTTTCTGAATCTTCCCTCCTGCTGGGCCAGCTTGATAAAATTTGTAATCACTTCAATACGGCGCACCACCAGGGCATTAATTTTCATGGCCAACTTTGAGTCAAATTGAAATATCTCTTCGGAAAAAATAACAGCTGCAGTAGCCGGATTTGCGTGGAAGTACTCGAGATGACCATCAATGAACGCCGGCATTCTGTCCTCGACATTGGGAATTTCACTCACTGCCTTAAAGACGGATTCAAAATGATCATTAAAGTAATTTATAATCGTGCACAGGATATCCTGCTTACTGCGATAGTGACGGTAGATGGCTTGTTCAGAGATTCCGACCTTCTGCGAAATACGCTTCATCGTAAGATTCTGAATGCCACCCTCTTTGATCAAATTTAATGATGCATCGAGGATTTGTTTTTGACGGGTCTTGGTATCAAGTTTATTCATTTTGCGCTGTTAGTTTATACCTACTAACATATATCTGCAAGAACTATTTTATTGTTA
>JAUVDF010000013.1 GCA_030595455.1 Fidelibacterota bacterium
GCTCTGTTTACACCTCCAGTTTACTTTGTTGCTAGAGGCTTGCGATTACTCGGCCCCGAGTTCATCGCCTTCAGGATGATGCGCTATATGCTTCAATACGAAAGTATAAAAGGGTTGAAACAAAGCATAAGGGAAAGTCGTCCAGCCTGAACCAACAGTTTGCCCCAAAGCGCTTTTCTTGGTGATAAATAAATATCTGAATATTAGGCCTGGGGATTATGTTGTGTCGAAAGCCGTAATAGCGGACCAGGACAACAATGTGATTCAAAAAGAGGATTGACGGTGGTGAAACAAAAGATTGATCAAAATGAGCTTTTTAGGATATTGGTTTCACAATTGAATTCAAGCGCTTTAACTCAATTAGGCGTAAACGCTAATCCGGTTACTGGCAAGCAGGATAAAAATATTGAGGCAGCGACTATGACCATTGGAATTTTAGAAAGCCTTTTGTTTAAAACGGCGGGGAATCTCACGAAAGAAGAGGACGGGTTGCTTTCTGGTGCTGTCCGAGAGTTAAAAACCAACCTGATGAAAGAAACCCGGTAGGGAACAGGCTGGCAGAAAAAAAACATTAAAAAAAGAATCGAAAGAAGTACAAGTGAAACACACATTAATTTTGGCGTTAATTGTTTTTGGGGCGCTAGGCTCAATATACGGACAAGAGCAGGCGGCTGCTACTTGGGAGAAATCAATAGTCGGCGGGGTCAACATGGCTCAAACGGGTTTTGACAACTGGGCTGCAGGAGGAGAGAACGCTTTTGCCTGGCAGTTGAACTTGAATTACAAATTTGTAAAAGATCAGGAAAAATTCAATTGGCTAAATACAGGTAAGTTCTCCTATGGAACCACCAAGACCGGTGATGCGGACATGGTTAAGTCCATAGATGAATTAAAAACGGAAAGCGTGTTAACCTACAAGCTGGGGTCAACCATTAACCCATACGTGGCTGTGACTGGAGAAACCCAGTTTGCATCTGGTTACGATTACTCGACAATTCCATCAACTGAGATATCAGCATTTCTAGACCCAGGCTATTTCCGTGAAAGCATTGGGGCTGGCGCCAAGCTGAATGAGAACATTAGCACCCGTATGGGTCTTTCGCTCAAGCAGACGGTAACAACAGATCACCCAGCACCCTATGCAGATGATGTAGAGACAACAGAAGTTGAAACACTGAGAAGTGAATTTGGCGCCGAGTCAGTAACAGATATCTCTTTGAATCTTTCTGAAACCTCGACCTACACCTCAAAGCTGGAACTCTTCAGTTCATTTGGGGGTCTGGATGAAATTGATGTCGCCTTTGATAATATCTTAGTTGTTAAAGTATCAAAATATATCAACATGAATGCTAACCTTAAGATTGTATATGATAAAGACATCTCCCTTAAGCGACAAATTAAACAGTCTATGGCGCTTGGGTTGAGTTACACGTTCATATAAATAATATAGATTTAATTAAGATAAAAGATCCCGGTTTCCCCGGGATCTTTTTGTTTGCATTATGATCAAGTTATAGTTAATATAAGTTTGTCGAAAGACAAACACCCTTCACATTAACCAAGAGAAGAAAACTGAGTTGAGTAGCTACAATCATGGTGTTGTAGGCTGATTATTAGTTAACACTAAGATCAAGCAGGTCTTTTGACTTAAAAGACTTCCCGGTACCAGGAAGTTAAATATCAAAACGCAAACGGGTAAAAGTAAAACTTACCCAAAACAGAAAGGAAACATTTATGTTTCAGTTAAGACGTATCCTTTTAAGTGGGCTGGTGGCGCTTTTGATGATTGGAATGGTAACAGCTGGTGAAGTATACGAGCAGGAAACCGGCGACGAGGTCGAGCGGAGCTATATTGGCGGCTGGGATGGAAACAGGGCTTGCGAAAATACAAACGCGTGGAAATGTGTGCGTATAGAGTTCTTTATTGACTTCCCCATTCCGTGGTAACAAAAAGAAGGGGCTCCTTTGGAGCCCCTTCCAATTAAGAGGTGATCAATAATGAAAACCATAAAAACAGTCATTATTGTTTTAGCAGTAATGCTATCGCTAAGTGCAAAAGAAAGCATGGTCGTAAGGCTAAATAACATTATCGATCCAGATGAAGCAGAGACCCTTTGGCCGTATACTGCAAACCGTCAAATGCTTTTTGCGAACAATGTGGGAACATTACTATTAAAACAGAAGGTGATTATATACGAAGAGCATTCTGAGGAAATAATCCAGGATATTAAAATACTACCACGAAAAAGATATAGTATGATTCCAGGTGCAATAGACTGGCATAACGAAAGATATGTTTGTGTGTTTCTGAATCCAGCTATTGGAAAGAAGCGTATAGGTCTGTTCAATACGCGCGATAATAAACACCTTGTACAACAAAAGCATCACTCTGTTGGAGGGTCATATGATGTCAGGTTATTAGATAAAGGGCAAAAGGTATTGTTAGCAGGTCCCTATCTCAGCAGTTATGAAAAGACTTTAGACCTTTACGACGAAGACTCCATAAATCCATCTCAATATTCAATTAACAAATTCAATGAGTTCTTTGAAAGCAACACGGCATACATCTTGTGGAAATACAATGAACAACTGGAAATTGTTGATTCTGCTGATGCTGTTGGAAGGCGAGGTGTCGACCTGGAGGAGTTTCTTCAGCTTCATAGAGCCCAAACATTAGATTTGGATGAAGAAGAAAATATTTACTTAATCCATACTTCAGAGAATTATCTATTTAGGTCGTACTCATCCTCCTTCTCTCTGATAAACGAGTTCAAAGGAAAAAACAAAAAATTTATCCCAATTCCCCATAAACTAAAGAAAGGTCAGGCTGATGATCTAACAGGAAAATCAGGGAGTTATTCTGTTCCATACGCACTGTACTCTATCGGTGACCACATAGTCAGCTCATTTTATCAAAACCCTGAGGGCTGGGAAAAGCCTGAGGCTCCCTACTATTATGACATCTTCTTAAAAACCGGTAAAAAGCAGGCTTCTGGCGTGCTTCCCTATCCCTTGTTTGGAAAAGATGACGAAAAAAATATGTACCTGTTTGTCTATAATGAGAGTGACTCATGGTTTGGAGACGATGAATACTATCTGGTTGAAATATCCCTTGAAGAGTTGATGTCTGGTAAAGTCGATAAGCTATTCGTTATGCGCAGGATCCAAGCAGAAGAGGATGGTTGAGTAAAGATGGACATGGGTGGTTTGAAAAATGATGCGATGACCACAATCAAAACAAATCACCTCCAAGTTCTGCGTTGGGGTGTCTCAACATTATTCTTCTTCCTTGGCTTTTCAAAAGCCCTGATGTTAATAAAGCATGGAATCGAACCATATGCTCTCTTTGTTCAGGCGACTTCGTTTCCAGAAATATTTAAGTATTACGGAATCATCGCAGTCCTTGTTGAGTTGTCTTTAGCCATAGGGGTTTGGATCGAAAGGATATTTGCGAAAGCTATATTCGCAGCAGCAGGATTAACACTCCTTGGTGTTGGAATGAGTATATACTCGTTAATCTTTAAAATAAACTCGGACTGTGGTTGTGGTTTATTGGGTGAAAATGAATATGGTTTATTGATCCAAAAGTTTTTGATCTTGATCTCATTAATAGTGCTACACAAAAACAAGGATGAGATATTTAATCGTGAAGCCACCAAGGGCGATTAATAAATTATTTAAACCCGAGACGAATGCGGTCTCTTTTTGGCAACCCATAAATTACGAGCAAGTACGAATCCTCAATAAGTTTTAATAACAACCCCCGATCAAGTGACCCATCTAGAGTGATGGTGTTCCAGTGGTCTTTATTCATGTGGTACCCAGGAT
This sequence comes from Fidelibacterota bacterium, assembly GCA_030595455.1. Lineage (GTDB taxonomy): Bacteria > Fidelibacterota > UBA8477 > UBA8477 > JABMPR01 > JABMPR01. The sequence continues at coordinate 3,829 of JAUVDF010000013.1, forward strand.
TGATGGCCTCAAATTGTGACCTTAAGAGAAGTGCATCTTCAGGATCACATTTCAGGTTAACAGACAGGGGGTTGTTATTCATGCCAGCCAGTGCAAACATTTTACCTGAAACTTTAAAAACGGCTGTTTTCTCATCAAAAGGGAAGCAAAGTTCTGCCTTGTCAAAATCCAACAGAATAGATTTTAGCTCATTATAAGTCATCTTGAAAACCTCTTTTTGTTGCATTGTTCGGGGTACCCCTCTGTGATATTTAATGCTCAAATATATTTGGTCAAAAGCCACTTGTCTAGAATATCATCGACACGAACCTGGCTACAACCATCTACATCTAAAGACGACACGGTATTGTATACAATCCCAATATTTTCACAATTTAATCCACTGCAAGCAGGGCGGGCAAGTTGATTCACCGACATATTTCACGACTCGTTGACCGGTCGTTGATCTTGCCGGTTACACCTGGGAATCACTCTTGTGTGCCGGGTTGTCCGGAGTCTAAAAATAGGAAGTCAACAGACAGCTCAACCTCTAAGGCGATCTTTTTCGCGGCCTGGTTCTGGACATGAATACCCGGTACTTATTGCACCACAGGACATGGATCTCAAGAGGACCAACGCTGTCACTGGTCAGCAATCAACAAGCTGAAGACAGCTTGTTTTTGCAATATGATGCTGATTAATAATAGTGCTTGCGGCCACCTTGCTTGTGAGCAAAACAGGCTTGGTCTCAACAGGCAAACCAGCCCCTATGAATACAATTATATTTAAGACAATAACTCCGGAACCATCAGGTGTTTCAGAGACAAACCCTAAAAGACCAGCCCTCAGCTCAAACGGCGCTTGAGCCTCTTGTGAGTTACAGATACAATATGTGTTTACGAGTATTTTAGTGATAAAGGACCAAAAGTTCTGCAAAAGGTTAAAGGTATAGAATTCGGGCTAATTTCGAAATAATACGGCATAATACCGATGTCAGTGTGACGTAATGATAGAATATGGGGGGCTAATGGTTGTATTTATTAACCTGATTACTGCTTAAAGTGTTGCTTTAGGGTGTCCAGGAGCGCTGCCGGCAAGGCGGTTTGAACCTTTATATAATAGATCTTATGCTGTTTACAAAAATCAGGGTCTAACTTAATAAAGTCCTTTTGGGTGGTAATCCATTGCTCACAATTACCGTCCTTGATTCGATTCAAATCACGCAGGCTGTACGCTGCATGATCAGGAAAAGAGAGCTGCATTTTTGATGCTCCAACGAGGCTGGTAACGGATGTAAAAAAGTGTTCAGTATTTCCCAGGCCAGCGAAAAGACCACAGGTGCCCTGAAGTGAATCGAGAGAGTGTTTTTTGCCAAAAGCATCGAGAACATAGTCGAATAATTCAAAAATCAAATCGTGATCCGGTTTACCATTTGAAGCACCTTTACTGAAGAGGATCACATCGGCTCTTGCCTGGTTTTTGTGACCTTCTCTTAGCCTGCCCCAGGGTAGTAAGTGCCGATTATCTGCAGAGCGATTCTGGTCTAGAATTAAGAGGTCAAGATCGCGATGAAGACGACGATGTTGAAAGCCGTCATCTAGAATAATAACATCAGGATGAAAAGTTTCTTGCAGAAGCTGGGCTCCTGAAAAACGATTTTCTGCGACAACAACTGGAACCCCGGGATAATTCTGCGCAATTAGATATGGCTCATCACCTGAGTTCGCGGGATTGCCTAACAGGGTGTTTTTGTCGGCAACTAGAAATACGCCCCGAGAGCTCCGTTTATATCCCCGTGACAAAACAGCCGGATTAATATTGTGGTTGATAAAATATTTTAAGAGCGCCTGGACCAGGATCGTTTTTCCACTCCCGCCAACAGAAAGATTACCAACTGAAAGCACGAATGTTTCAACTGATTGTGTTTTTAAAAGACCAGTATCGTATAGTTTATTTCTTAATCCAGAAACCAGGGCATAGATAAATGACAATAAAATTCGCGTTGGAAAAAACCAGGGGGCTTTATGTAAATATGAAATAGTCGTCATAAAGATTATAGAAAAGAACGCTCTAGTTCTTCCTGGTGTGTTTTACAAAACTCGCTCGCTTTGCATAGGGCATCTTCAAAAGCAGACCCTTTTAATTTTTGATCAACTTTTATTGGTGACCCAAAACTTGCCACGGCAAAAGAGAAGGGTAAAGGTATAGCAAACCGATCCCAGCCTTTTCCCCGAAGTGCCCATTTTGAAACAGTAGCCGTGGGGATAATATATCCATCTAAATGTTGAGCCGTGACGTAAGTACCAGACTTCATAACTCGACGAGGTCCTCTAGGTCCATCAGAGGCAAAAGCAGAAACTTGAATGTTTTGCTTTTTAAGAAAACGAAGCATCCCGGAATAGGCTGCTCGTCCACCTCTAGTACTTGATCCTCTGAAAGTAACAAAATCTAAACCCCCAAGAACAGCAGACGCTATATCGCCATCTCCAGCCTGGCTGACAATTGCGGCTGGTTTGAGCGGTGAAGTTAAAAACCAGGCAATAAACATATCGCCATGCCAGAATTGAAACACCAGAGGCTGGCCTTCATTTAAAAGATGAAGAATACGGTTCCAGCCCCGAACCTCAAGTCGAAGACTTTTACCAATGAGCGTTACCAGGTGACCGCCGATACGGTGAGCAATTTTTGAGATACGTTGCTGCGTTTTTTTGCTAAGTCCCATTAGTCGAGATCATCCAGTATTTTAGTTGCGACCCGGTTCGCGCAGCCAGGCTTGTCAATGGCAGCCCGCACTTTTGCCAGCTTTTCCAGCGTTAGCTCTCGAAGCGATTTATCGTTGAGCAGTTTCAAGGCTTCATCAGCTATAAGCTGACCCGTTGCCTCGCTTTGTATCAGTTCTGGAATAGCTCGCTCATCCAGGATAAGGTTAGGCATGGCGAGATGGTCAATATCCACTAATAGTTTCCCAATCAGATAAGAAAGCGGAGATATCTTATAAATAACAACTAGAGGCGTTCCAAGGTAGGCCGTCTCTAGCGTGGCAGTTCCAGAGGCAACAATGGCTAAATCGGCATGAGCAACCAAAGGGTAAGGGTTGTCCACAATAAGCGTGATTTCGCTATCTTCTAAAAAGGGGTGGTAATATGACTCAGACAATGATGATAGTCCGGCGATGGCTATTTGAACACCTGGTTGATGTTTTTTCAATAAATGTATCGTGTCAATAAGGGGTTGTGTAAGCCGATCGAGCTCGTTTCGTCGACTACCGGGAAGCAGGGCTATCAAGGGTTTGTCAGGGTTAAGCCCGTGTTGGGCAAAGAATTCTGCTCGCTGTGGAAGATTCCACTGTTTTTCTGCCAGCGGGTTGCCTACAAAGCTTACCGGGATATCATGCTGTCGGTAAAAAGCTGACTCAAAAGGAAAAATGACGAAAAGGTGCTTGATAAAGCGTCGCATTGTTTTGACGCGACCTTTTTTCCAGGCCCAAACCTGTGGTGAAATATAGTAGTAAACCGGTATACCAAGGGCTTTGAGCTTCAAACCCAGGCGCAGATTAAAACCAGGGTAATCCAGCAGAATGGCTGCATCCGGTTTGCGTATTTCACATTCATTAAGGACGGAGCGCATGACCTTTTTAAAGAAACGGAGGTGCTTAATTACCTCGATGAAGCCGGTAACACTGAGGTCTTTCACATGATAAAGCGACTTTAAACCCTCGTCAATCATATGATCACCACCCAGGCCCCAGAATGAATGGTTTGGGTTCAGCGATTTTATGGCCGCCATGAGTGGAGCAGCATGGTGGTCGCCAGAAACCTCACCAGCGACGATCAGGAAGTTTTTTGCTTCAGTATTTATTGTTGTTCCAGAAGTTGTTGGTTTATTAGTTCGGCTATCCGCAAGGCTTCGAGCCCGTCTCTGCCGCTTACAAGCGGGGTTTGATCATTAATAATAGCCAAAGCAAAAGCGGTCTGTTCAGCATGCATTGCATCTATTTTCGGGAGCTTCTGGTTGTTATATAGGATCACTTTATCAGAACCCTCCATGGGGATAATCCGGTCAGCCTGGACATCCTGGTCCTTGAGAGCCAATTGATACATTTCTGTTGAACCCTTTTGGAAATCAATGGTTATGTAGTGTTCGCGTTGAAAAACACGCATTTTACGCATGGGGTTCAGGGAAATACGACTCGCGGTAACATTCGCCACACAGCCATTTTCGAAAGTTAGTCGGGCATTTGCTATATCTGGTAAAGCGGAAATCACAGCCAGACCATTGGCCTGGATTTGTTTTACCGGACTCTTTACCAGCGATAAAATAATGTCGATATCATGGATCATGTTTTCATGAACCACAGGATTGTCAATCCCCCTGGGAACGAAGCTCACAAGGCGATGGGCTTCAATGAACCGCGGGTCAAGATCCAAACCATCCAGAGCTAACAGGGCTGGATTAAAGCGCTCGACGTGGCCAACCTGAATTTTTACATCAAACTTGTCGGCTAAGGCAAGTAATGCTTCACCTTCGTCGATGGTCAGGGTAATTGGCTTTTCGATAAAGACGTGTTTCCCCTGTTTGATCGCTGCCTCAGCATAGAAAAAATGAAATTTTGTGGGACAGGTGATAAAGAGAGCGTCACAAGCATCAATCAGTGTTTGAAAGTCGAGAGCCAGGGGTACCTTAAATTCGTTGGCGACAGCAAGTGATTGCTCGCTATTTGTGTCAAAAATACCAATACAATCCCAGTGTAGATGTTGACTTAGATGATTTACGTGAAATCGGCCAATATGACCAACACCAATTAAACCAACCTTGAGTTTCTTTGTATTTATCATGCTGGAAAAATAAGTCAAAATAAAAGCGGTGAAAGAGCAAACCCTGAATTATAGCAATAAGGTCTAGCGCGAGATTTTCAATTCGATCATGGTTAAAAGAACAAATGGTACTACTTTACGTGGCTTCATCAACGGGGATATAAAAGCTAGTTTACAGGGGTCAAGACATGTCTGCTATAAATACTATACTCAAAGAATTACTTGAAGCCAGTCACCTCCAGGGTGTTGAAGCCCTGCTCGGCTGGGACCAAGAAACTTATATGCCAGAAGGTGCCGGTGCGGCCAGGTCTGAGCAAATATCCTACATTACCGGACTGATGCACGCCAAGCTGGTGGGCGAACCATTAACAACAGCACTAGAAGAATTAATCAATCTGGATACAGGTGAGTTGAGGATCATGACCCTTAACGATCGTGAAACTCGCCAGGTAAAAGAAATTTGGCGCGATTATCGACAAGAGGCAGCTCTGCCAGCTAAATTTGTAACAGACCTGGCTAAACATGCTTCTGTTTCACAGCAAGCCTGGGTCAGAGCCCGCAAAGATAATGACTTTAAGTTTTTTGAGCCATTCCTGGAAAAAATGGTTCAAATGCAAAAGGAAAAAGCCGGATATTTAGCCAAGGGTGAGACGGCTTACGATGCTCTTTTAGATCAATTCGAACCAGAGATGACCTCGGCGAAAGTGGCTCAGCTATTTAAGGAACTACGCACGCGTTTAGTTCCACTGGTGCAAGAGGTTCAAGATGTTAAACACAGAGTCAACGGGAGCATTCTCACAAAAAATTACGATATAGATAAACAGTGGGATTTCGGAATGAGCCTCCTTAAATCAATTGGTTTCGATTTAAAAAAGGGTCGCCAAGACCGCTCAGCTCATCCATTTACAACCAGTACCCACCCATCTGATGTGCGCACGACAACGCGCTTACGGGAAAATGATTTGAAGTCTGCTCTGCTTAGTACTCTACATGAAGGAGGGCATGCGCTTTATGAACAAGGTCTACCAATTGAAGAATATGGCAACCCCCTGGGTCAGTCAATTTCGCTAGGGATACATGAAAGCCAGTCGCGGATGTGGGAAAACCTGGTTGGTTTAAGCCCGTCGTTTTGGCGCTTTGCCTATCCAAAATTACAGATGAAATTTCCTGACCAGTTACGTAATACAGACCAAAAACAGTTTTACTCAGCGATCAACAGAGTTCGTCCCAGCATGATTCGGGTAGAGGCCGATGAGGCCACCTATAACCTGCATATTATGTTAAGGTTTGAGATTGAAAAAATGCTGATTAACGATGACTTTCCAGTGGCAGATCTGCCTCAACTTTGGAAAGATAAAATGGAAGAATATGTTGGCGTTAGACCAAAGAATGATTCTGAAGGCGTGTTACAGGATGTGCATTGGTCTTTTGGTGCCTTTGGGTATTTTCCAACATATACCTTAGGTAATTTGTATAGTGTTCAGTTTTTTAATCATTATAAAGAACAGGTTGCTGGATCGGAAGAGTTGTTTGCTCGTGGTGATTTCTCCGCACTATTAAAATGGTTACGCGAGAATATCCACTCGAAAGGCAGGGGTCGGAAAGCAGAAGAATTACTGCTGGAAATCACCGGTCAAGCCCTGTCTGCGGAGCCCTTTATGGATTATCTTGAAGAAAAATATCGATTAATCTATGGATTAAGCTAGGCGCTTTAAGTACAGCTGAGATTTTGTTCTAGACGCAATAGCCGAAGACGAAAAAACAAAAATTTAATCCATATCTGACTCAATTAAATAGCACCCCGCAAAGACAGGTCTAAATTACTTGCCAAATGATGAATAGTTCTAACGTGAAAGACTTTGGCAAATGAAACCTGTTGTGCTAATCGTTTTAGATGGTGTGGGGTATACTGAAAAGAGTGAAGGTAATGCTGTTTTAGCCGCCAACACTCCCAACCTGGATCAATACCGAAACACTTATCCTCGCAGCATTCTGGGTGCTTCAGGAGAAGCTGTTGGTTTACCAGCAGGCTTCCAGGGATCCAGTGAGGTTGGCCATTTAAGTATGGGTGCTGGCCGGGTGGTTATTCAGGAGCTTAAGCGTATAAATGATAAACTGGAAAGCGGTGAGATTTACCGTGGCGAATTATGGCAGTCCATAATGCAGCAGTGGCAGCAAAATCAATCTACTTTCCACCTGTTGGGTTTACTCCAGGATGAAGGCGTGCACGCCCATTACGATCATCTCTTTCGATTTATTACCCAGGCAGTCAGCGAGTATTCTGCTGGAAAAATTATTATTCACCCCTTCCTGGATGGCCGAGACACGCCCCCGAGAAGTTCTTTGGAACACCTGAGTAAACTAGAAGCCGTGATTAAAGATTTCCCTAATGCTTCCATTGGAACCGTTATGGGTCGCTATTATGGTATGGATCGAGCAAAAATGTGGGAGCTTACCGATAAAGCCTACGCCTGTATTGTTAACGCTTCAGGTCAAGCTACGACTTCAGCCCGGGAAGCCATTCAATCTTCATGGGATAGTGACAAAACCCCCAACAACGAAGATATGTTTGATGAATATATTCAACCCCATGTAATCAGCGACTATACCGGTGTCAAGGCGGGCGATGTTATCCTCCACACCAATTATCGTCAGGATCGGGCAACCCAATTAACCAAGGCGTTTGTAGGCGAAGACTATCCTGGTTCTCCCAAGGCTGACCTTGATATCATGTATGCAGGGATGACGGCCTATTTTGATGGTTTTGAAGACTTTCTGCTGGTAGAAACTGTTGAAAATGATTCAGGACCACCCCTTACAGTTGGAAAGCTCATCTCCGATGCTGGAATGCATCAATTGCGTTTAGCGGAGACTCAAAAGTTTCCCCACGTAACCAGCTTTTTCAACGGAAAGCTCACAACACCTTATAAAAATGAAGATAGAATAGAGTTAGCTGGTCGTTTTGATCCGGCCAGTTTTGCTGATCACCCGGAAATGGAAGCCTACCGAGTTACGGATTCTTTTTTGGAGCAGTTGGCTAAAGATAAATATGATTTTATAATGGTCAACTATGCCAATGGAGACATGGTGGGTCACACTGGGAATTTTGATGCAGGCGTCCAGGCTGTAGAGATTATCGATGAGTGTCTTGGGAAAATTATTCCAGCGATACTTGAAAAGGATGGGCAGGTGTTAATGACTGCTGATCATGGAAACGTGGATCAAATGATCGATTACGAAACCGGTGCTGTACGTACCAGCCACAGTCTAAATCCAGTAGAATTATTTTACATTTCAAACCGAACAACGGCAGCAGATGAACTTTCCGATGGAGTCCTTTCCGATATTGGCGTGTCTGTTCTGGATCTTCTTGGACTCAAGGCTCCCGACCAAATGGACGCGAAAATATTGCTAAAGAAAAAATAGCTGTATCGATTTATGCAGGGAATTTCAAAGCACTTTTACAAATACATATCATAAAGAGAAAAAAATGAAAAACAGAACTGGAATAGTACAGCTATTATTGTTGACTTTATTATTAACAAACACACTCATAGCCG
>JAUVDF010000055.1 GCA_030595455.1 Fidelibacterota bacterium
AGAGAAGCACCAGCCAGACGCGAGTTACTTGAAACCATCGCTTCTACGAGAATATTCTCATTATCTGCCAATTCATTGTCATCCATTTTGATATCAGTTAGGAGCAATACCTTTTGCTCAGAACGAAATTGCTGAAGCTTATCTACAGAACACTTAACCAGAAGAATATCATCATCATGCAGGACAATATTTCGTAGGTTAGTGGTAATATGCTTACCGCCACGGATAATTTCCAGAACCGTGAGCTCGTAGGCAGCCCCCAGATTCAAATCGAGAAACTTTTTTCCAACTAGGGGAGAAGCATCAGTCAGCTTTACTTCCGTGAGATAAGTCCCCATATGATATTTTTGAGTGAGACCAGATACAGGCACTCGGGATGGCAGGATCCATTTTTGAGCCAGTAGTATATACGCCAAAGTCACTACAACTAAAATGATTCCCAGTTTACTTAGTTCGAAGACACCAATATAATAGCCAGCCTCGCTGGCAATATCATTTACGATGAGATTAGTTGATGTACCAATCACTGTACAGGTACCACCAACGATGGCTGCAAATGACAGGGGCATCATGATCTTTGAAGCACTGATCTTTAGCCGACGAGACAATTCAGTCGCCACCGGGATGAGAATCGCTACAGTTGCCGTGTTATTAATAAAAGCTGAAAATATGGATACTGAGAGCAGGAAAAGGGTGGTTACAGCCCAGTTGTGACCACGTCCATTATTCTCCAGCCAAACTGTAAAAACGCGGATAAAGCCCGTTTTTGTAAAAGCATGGCTAAGCACGAACATCGCACCAATGGTTATCACTGCCTTGTTGGCAAACCCTGCGATCGCTTGATCCTTGTCAATCAACCCACTAAGCAGGAGTGCAGCAAGCACCAGTAAAGACGTGACCTCTATTGGAAACCATTCACGAATAAATGCGATCAGCGAAAGGAATAGGATAGCAAAAAATATGAGCGTCTGTGTGTCTGGCATGATCGGGCATTTTAGAACTCAATGCCTGGAAATGCAAAGGGAAGCTTGTGAAACTTTCATCGACCAATCCATGATTGAAATCATGGGTTTCTACTTGTTATATGATACGATCAGGCAACCCACGATTTTAATCGTGGGTTATAGAATCCTCAAAAATTAAAGCGGCCATAAAATGGGAATAAGGATCACTGCAATTATACCTAGTATAATATGTAGCGGTATTCCTGCCCGCATGAAATCAGTGTATCTGTAGCCACCTGGGCTTAATACCATGGTATTGGTTTGATAACCATTGGGGGTCATGAATGAAAGGGAAGCAGCGAACATGATTGTCATGATAAAGGGCATGGGGCTTAAGCCTAAAATACTGGCTGACTCTATGGCAAGGGGTGTCATTATAATGGCGGTAGCTGTATTCGATAAAAATGAGGTCATAAGCATGGTCAGGAAAAAGATAATGGCGATTAAGCCAACATCACCATAGTGACCACTGGAGTAGGTAATCAGGTTTTCGATTCTTTCTGCTAGCTGAATTGTCTCCATGGCATCACCCATGGGGATAAAGGCGGCAATCATAAAAATAACGGTCCAATTTATCGACTTGTACGCTTCCTGTGCCTGTACAATGCCCAAAGCCATTACCAGAATAGCGCCTAGCAGGCTGGCTTTCATGATTGACATGACATCAAAGGCTGCAAATAAAACGACTATAGGGATGATAGCGACTGCTAGCCACCAATATTTTATTTTATGCAAGCTATGATCTAATTCATCTAGCACAATAAAGTTAGGATCGGTTTTTAGTCCTGCCATGCGCGTCCGCGAACCGAATATTAGCAGTGTATCAAACTGTTTTAGTTGAATATGAGCAATTTTCTTTCGTACGATCTCTTTATAGCGCCGCACTGCAAGTACAAATAAGCCATAGCGTCTCCGGAAATCAGCTTCCATGAGGGAGGAGCCTGCCAACCGAGAGTTTGGTGATATCATCGCTTCAATCAGAATATTCTCATTATCTGCAATCTCTTTGTCATCCATCTTTATATCGGTGAGCAGTAGAACTTTTTGCTCACTTTTAAATACTTGTAGCTTTTCGACAGCACATTGTACCAACAGGACATCTTCTGCCTTTAAAGCGATATTGCGCATATTGGTAGTGATGGGCTTGCCTTTGCGGATAATCTGTAATACCGTCAAATCGTATGTGACACCCAGATTCCCTTCCAGAAAGTTTTTTCCTACCAGGGGAGAAGCCTCAGTCAACACTACTTCAGTCAGATAGGTACCCATGTGGTACTTCTTGGTTAACCCTGAAACCGGTACTCGTGATGGCAGAATCCATTTTTGGGCGATTAGGAGATATGCCAGAGTGGCTGCCAGTAGGATCAATCCTAGTTTACTTAATTCAAAAACACCAATACGATATCCAGCATCACTTGCCATTTCATTGACGATCAGGTTGGTCGAGGTCCCGATAACGGTACAGGTTCCGCCCACAATAGCGGCAAAAGAAAGGGGCATCATGATCTTGGAGGCACTGACCTTGAGACGCTGGGCCAGATCTCTGGCAACTGGAATAAGGATAGCAACCGTTGCCGTATTATTGATAAATGCTGAGAAGATGCTTACTGATATGAGGAAAAGGGTGGTGGTGGCCCAGTTACGCCCACGTCCATTATTCTCTAACCACACAGTGAAAACAGTGATAAAGCCGGTTTTAGAAAATGCATGACTCAGGATGAACATGGCACCTATGGTAATCACTGCTTTATTTGAGAAACCGGCAATGGCCTGCTCTGTGGTAATCAGATCAGTTAAAAGCAGGGCTGCCAGGACAAGGAGGGAAGTAACTTCAATGGGAAACCAATCCCTGACGAAAGCAATAATCGAAATCACCAAAATGGTAAAAAACATGATTGTTTGCATATCTAACATGATTGTAGATACGTTAGGCATCATTTTAGCGAATTCAAATGGAAGCTTTACACTTTTTAAATTTTTTGTAAAAATTGTTAATCACTGTTGATTATACGTCATATCTGTATATTTTACGTCATTATGGCAGAGTTTAAGCTAAAAACAGACTACTCACCCCAGGGAGATCAACCCGAAGCGATTGCTGAGTTAATTTCCGGTATTAATGATGGGGCTCCCTTTCAAACCCTGCTAGGTGTTACTGGTAGTGGTAAAACCTACACAGTGGCTAATGTTATACAATCTGTTGGCAAGCCCACGTTGATTGTTTCTCATAATAAAACGCTGGCTGCTCAGCTGTATGGTGAGTTCAAGACCTTCTTCCCAGACAATGCAGTTGAGTACTTTATCTCATATTACGATTATTACCAACCTGAAGCCTATTTGCCGGTTACGGACACCTTTATTGAAAAAGACATGTCCATGAATGAGGAAATTGACAAGCTGCGTTTAAAAGCCACCAGTGCCTTGCTGTCACGGCGAGATGTGATTGTGGTTGCTTCAGTGTCTTGTATCTATGGCCTGGGAGATCCTCAGGAGTATAAAAAGTCGCTTGTCATCATTAAAAAGGGCGGCAAGTATAACCAGCGTGATATCATGCGTAAGCTGGTGGACATTTATTACGAGCGCAACGATGTAAAGTTTATCCGGGGTAAATTTCGCGTAAGAGGAGATGTACTTGAAATATTTCCGGCTTATAATGAACATGCCATTCGGATTGAATTCTGGGGGAATGAAGTTACAGGTATCATGACGGTGGATCCTTTGACTGGCGAAATTGTCTCAGAAGATGAAGTTGGAGTCATCTATCCCGCGCGCCATTTTGTGACCTCAGATGAACACATTCACAAAGCCTTAGCAAAAATAGAAACCGAACTTCAAGAACAAGTTCAGGACTTCAGACAACACGGGCAACTCCTTGAAGCTCAGCGGATTGAGCAACGTACAAAGTTTGATATGGAGATGTTGAGAGAGGTGGGTCACTGCACTGGGATCGAAAATTACAGCCGGCATTTAACCGGTCGCAAACCTGGCGAACGACCTTTTACCCTGCTCGATTTCTTCCCCGATGATTTTCTACTGATCATTGATGAGTCACATGTCACATTGCCTCAGTTCAGAGGCATGTACAATGGTGATTATTCACGCAAAAGAAATCTGGTTGACTATGGTTTCCGTTTGCCTTCAGCTTTGGATAACCGCCCCTTAAAGATTACTGAATTTGAAGATTCGATGAATCAGGTCATTTTTACCACAGCAACACCATCTGATTATGAGCTGGAAAAATCTGCAGGCGTCGTGGTTGAGCAAGTTATCAGACCCACCGGTTTACTGGACCCGGAGATCGATGTCCGACCCAGTGAGGGCCAGATTGATGATCTGATGGAAGAGATAAATAAGTGCGTTGAGCGGAAGGAGCGTGTTTTAGTAGTAACCCTGACCAAACGCATGTCTGAAGATCTTACTGAATATTTGACCAACTATCATCTTAAAGTTCGCTATTTACACTCAGAAATCCAAAGTATTCAGCGTATCGCCATATTGAGGGATTTACGATTAGGGGAATTCGATGTTTTGGTGGGGATTAACCTCTTGCGTGAAGGTCTAGACCTGCCTGAGGTATCTCTGGTTGCTATCATCGATGCTGACAAAGAAGGTTTCCTACGTAGTAAGACATCCCTGATGCAGATTGCCGGTAGAGCTGCCCGTCACGCCCGGGGTAAAGTTATTCTGTATGCTGATAAAGTCACAGACAGTATGCGTTACCTGATGAATACAACTGATGAGCGTCGTCAGAGGCAGCAGGAATTCAATACAGAAAATGGTATTGTACCGGAAACTATCTATAAAACCAAAGAAGAGATAATGGGCATCACAAGCGTAGCCGATGCAATGCAGAGCAAGGAAGATGCTATCAGAGAAAGTCTAAAGAAATATGATACAGATTATGAATCAGGGGCATTGCTAGACTTAATGCGCATCGACATGCTGGGCGCTGCCGAGGGGCTTGATTTTGAAAAGGCAGCCATGATTAGAGATGAGATCAAAAAACTTGAAAGAGAAATCAAAAGATAGCGAATGGGTGCAATGATGTATTTTGAAGAAAATCGCAATGATACCTTACAGAAGAAATTTGGCATTCTGGGGAAGTCAGCCCATGTACAAAGTATGCTGGAGACCATTGAACAGGTAGCTCCCACAGATATTTCAGTCTTGATTGCCGGTGAAAGTGGCTCCGGTAAAGAATTGGTTGCCCTGGCTTTGCATAAACACTCTAAACGAGCCCATAAGCCCTTCATTATTGTTAATTGTGGTGCCATTCCGGCTGGAATTATTGAAAGTGAACTGTTCGGCCATAAGAAAGGCGCCTTTACGGGGGCCCAGAGCGATCGAAAAGGTTATTTTCAGTCAGCTGACGGCGGGACAATATTTCTGGATGAGATTGGTGAAACCCCTCTGGAGACACAGGTAAAACTCCTGCGTGTGCTTGAGCAGGGTGAATTTTTCCCGGTTGGGTCTTCATCAAGCGTAAAAGTGGATGTCCGTGTCGTAGCAGCCTCAAATCGTAATCTTGAGAAAGAAGTCGATGTAGGGACCTTCCGGAAAGATCTATTCTACCGGCTGAAGGCCATTACCATCATGGTTCCATCGCTAGGCGATCGAAAAGAAGATATCCCCATACTGGCCAATAAGTTTGCCAATGATTGTGCCATCCGTAATCAAATTATTTTCAAGGGATTTTCTGAAGGGGCTTATCAGATAATGAGTCAACATCGTTGGCCCGGTAATATTAGAGAGCTCAAGAACTTTATTGAGAGCATGGTAATTCTCGAAAAGGGTGGGGTCATAAAGACCGATGCTATCTATCGCTATCTAAATGCTGAATCCACCCCAACTGAGATGAATCCCTTGTTACCGGTCAAGCTCGATCGTAATGTTGATCAGGCGGAACGGGAATTGATTCTGCAACAGCTCTTTATGCTCAGACGTGAAATCAATGAGATGAAAGAGCTTATATCACATGGTATTCAAGCACGTCCTGCAGCTGAAGATTCCCCAGATGAGTATCAGCCAGCGCTTGAAGTGTTACCGGATGACCAGGATCAAGATGTAAGCAATGGTGATACTGGACCAATAATTAACCCCAATATGATGGGATCATTGACAGCATCACAGGTTGAAAGAGAATTGATTCTACGTAGCTTGCAGCGCTTCAACTTTAATAAGCGGAAGACAGCCCAGGCACTGGAAATGGCTGAGAGAACCCTCTATAGGAAGATTAAAGAGTATGGTATTGCACAAGAGAATTAGTCAGATGTTACCCCTCATACTGGTTTTAGCCAGTTGTGGGATTTATTCGTTTAAAGGGAGTATCCCTGATCATCTCCATGATGTGGAATTGATCACATTTAAGAATTTAACCACTGAATTTGCGGTGGAGACCGATATTGAGGAAGCGTTGACAGAACGCATGCTCAACGAGCAAATATTGCCGCTGTCGACCAAAGAAGCCCCAGATTCTCATATCGAGGGGCAAATAAAAAGTATTAGCGATAAACCTAATAGCTTTGATGAAAGCGAAAATATTTTAGAATATCGTCTTGAATTCCGTGGTGAATTGATCTGGTTTGATCATGTCAGGGATTCAGAGCTATTTAAAAAGAACTTTACAGTATTTGGCACTTACTTTAGTGA
>JAUVDF010000002.1 GCA_030595455.1 Fidelibacterota bacterium
GAACAGCTATTCCCAAAAATAGTAATGGCACGTAAAGTAGCTTCATTTTGATCGTGAAACCATAAGCCGCCAGCACCACCAGAGGATGCGGTATTATTATAAACTAGTATGTGATCCAGCAGGGGAGTGCTGGTCTGGAAACCCGCTCCACCACCGCTACCACCAATTGCCTGATTGTCGGCAATGGTCACATTCTTTAGAGTAGGTGAGGCAAAGTATGAATAAAAACCACCGCCATGGTAGGACCGATTATTACTAACAATCACATTCTCAAGGACTGCCTTTGAACCAGTTGCAACACCAATTCCTCCTCCACTGGAATTCGTGCCCCCCAATGCAGTATTGCCAGTAACAATAAGATTACTTAAACTTGGACTTGAATCACGGCGAATCGTAATTCCGCCTCCAAATCTGGAGTTGGGATCGACTAGGGCTACGCTTCCACTGCCACCCTGAATAGTAAATCCATCCAGTACTGCAGCGCTACTCTCACCGTTGGTAAAAAAAACTACAGTAGTGTTACCAGATGATCCATCAATGATAGTTGAATCTGGTCCTTCGACTGAGGTCACCACCACATCTTTGCCTCCGTAGTCCAGATTCTCCATATAAGTACCGCTAGCAACCAGCACTGTATCTCCAACACTGGCTGAATCAATACCCGCTTGAATAGTAGTTACATCTGCCGGCACAATTATAACTGTTGCTGAAGCAACACCAAGGCTAACTAACAGAATCGTTGTCGTAATGATTGATTTCATCTTCCCCTCCTAGTTTTTGTTTAAGCTTGGGATAAACATAGAATAGAAAGTGGGGTAGAGCATCGTTACAAAATCTATACAAGGGTGAAAATAGGGGTCAAAATACCTTTACTTTATCTTTACAATGTAGAAAAATGGGAAATGAAGATGGTGGCTATGTGAAACCGTTGAAACGGTTGTCCACCATTTTAGTAGGTTATAATCACCAGACTGAAGTCTGGTGTTATCGATATTAATAATGGCAAATTCTCAATAGCACCCGGTTTCAACCGGGTGTTTGTTGTGACAATAAAACACACCCAACCGTTTTAACGGTTTTCTGAATTAGTACTGCGACAGAAAAGTGGAGAGATTTTCATCGCTGGCTAGATCTAACTTCTTCCGGATCCGGTGTCGGTAAATATCCACTGATGCAGGCTGCACATTCATCACATTGGCGATGTCCTTCGAAATCATTTTTAATCTGAGAAGCGCACAAACCTTAAGTTCGCTCTCAGAAAGTGTGGGATAGGCCTGCCTTAAATCAGAATAGAAACCTGTATGAACTTCTGTGAACCACAATTCAAAATCTTCCCAGCCCTGTTTTACTGATCGACGATCTTTGAGAAAGCGAAGTAGCTTTTTTAGACGCGGTTTAGAATTTTCTCCATTCCCATTACAAACCACTTCCAATTGCTCTTGAAGGTTATCCATGATTTGCTGTTTATCGTTTAAATGCAGGGTTTGGGTTAATAACTCACGCTTAAGGTGATCCATCTGTTGCTGGGTCTTTTCAGATTCGATTTGCTGTCGTTCTTCAATTTCCATTTTTAACTCGCTAGTGCGTTCTCTGACAACGACCTCTAGCTTGATTCGCTGATCTCTTAATTTTGCAGTTCGTAAGTGAATATATAGTAAAATGAAGCCAAGTAGACTACTCACTAGAACAAGTTTGAACCACCAGGTCTCCCAGAAGGGGGGAGAAATAATTACTGATATTGATGTTCCTTCTTTGTTCCAGACTCCATCGTTATTGGTACCCCGAACCTGGAAGACGTATTCTCCCGCAGGTAAATTCATGTATTGAGCAATATTTTCGGTCCCGGAATAGATCCAATCCTCATCATATCCTTCAAGTCGATAGGCATATTGATTTTTATAGCTGGCTGAATAGCCCAAAGCTGCAAATTTAAAGCGGATAACTTTATCCTGATAATCCAACTGAATTTCATCAGTGTAAGTTATGGATTCAGAAAGCAGTGTCCGATTTCCCGGCAATTCTCCAATTGGAACATCTTCATAATTAACAGAGAGACCAGTGATCACAACAGGTGGAATATGTGTGTTGTTTTGTATGCTATCCGGGTGGAAAACAGTATACCCAGTGGTACCTCCAAAATACATGGTGCCGTCACTTGCTTCCAAACATGAGCTGTAATAAAAATCTGGTTGAACACCATCGCTCCTAGTGTAACTACGCACAAGACCAGTATCTGGATGTGCTTTTAGAATCCCCTGGTTCGTGCTTAACCATAGAAAATCCTGAGCATCTTGAAGAATTCCATACACAGCCAAAGATGTCAATTCAGGTGAAAGCTTAAGCTGTGTAACCTGCTTGCGGCTAGAATCTAGCTGATTAAGCCCGCCACCTCTTGTTCCTACCCATAGAGTATTCTCTTCATCTTCATAAATAGAGAGAACATTATTAGCACCTAGGGCGGTTTCGCCTGGACTCGTGGCATTGAAATGTGTAAATATTTCAGTGCTAGGATCAAATTGATCTAATCCCTGTGTCTCAGTACCAATCCAGATAAAGCCCTGACTATCTTCTAATAGAGCATATGTCAAATTACTGCTGATGCTATTTGGATCTTTGGGATTATGTTTGAAATGTGTAAAAGTTGAATCCTGGCTGTTGAATCGATCTAATCCCTGAGTCTCTGTACCAATCCAAATAGTGCCATCTCGAGTTTCTAGAAGTGCTCGGGTTGTTTTATCTCCAAAACTTTGCAAGTTGTAGTCATCATTTTTATAATGAGCAAAGTCACCTGTGCTATAATCTAGATTAAACAATCCAGACGCGAAAGCGCCTAGCCAAACCGTTTGATCCTGAGCGGGGAGAACTTTAGCGATGTAATTTCGACTCCAGCCTTCTTTGAGATCATTCGATACAAAATGCGAAAAGACGCCGGTTTTCGGACTTAATACACTGGTACCACCACCTAAGGTCCCGAACCAAATATGACCTCGTTGATCCTCTGCGATGGAAAAGATTTCGTTAGCTAGTATACTATTTGATGAATTGCCTTCGCTGGCAACGTGTTTAAATCGAATCAATCCAGGATCAAATTTGCTGACACCTCCTGATTCAGTTCCGATCCAAACAATACCCTGCGGGTCAATATAACTAGCATAGACCATATCGTCTTGGAGTGCTTCTGAATCATTTGGATTTGCATTGAATACCTGGAAGGATTCTGCATCTGGATCATAACAGGTTACTGAAGCTGCGCTGCCAATCCAGAGTTTTCCTGTAGCATCCAGAGACATGGTCATAACACCGGCAATTACACCCCGGGACTTGGATCTTGTCCCTGGCAAAGCCTTCATCTCATGAGTAATGGGATCAACTCGAATGACAGTATGACCAAATCGTCCGACCCATAGTAGATTACGTGATATATCTGGAACTATGCAGGTCACTTGGACAGATGACCGTACTTGACCCGGGATAACTATTTCTGCCTGGAGAGTATTCAATGAGAGCTTAGTGAGTGAACCATCTTCTGCTCCTACCCACAGGGTACCTTCTGGCATCTCAGATATTGAGCTAATTCTACTATTAGCTATGGATTCTGCGTTGTCTGGATCATGCTTAAATGTACGAAATTTGTCTGTCGTGTCATTGTATGTACATAAGCCGTTTTCTGTCCCGATCCACATTGTCCCACGGGAGTCTGTAAATAGAGCTGTGACATAATTATTAGCGAGTGAGTGTGGGGCATTATCAATGTGTCTGTAGCTGACAAACGTCTCTGTTTTTTTATTAAAAACCGCCAAACCTCCACCCCTGATTCCAACCCATAGGTTTCCTTCTTGATCTTCGGAAATAGCGGTTATTACATGTCCTGGAATACTTGTTGTATCTGATAGGTCATGTCTAAATACTTTGAAATCCTTCCCATCGTATCGATTTAATCCAAATCGGGTTCCGAACCACATGAACCCATCACTACCCTGCAGAATGGAGTAAACTGAATTTTGGGAAAGCCCATCCTCACTGGTGATATGTTCAAACTTAACTGGTAAATCTGAGCCGATAAGAGGCAGGGCAAGAACGAGACTAATAAATTTTGATAAGCACAAAATTACTGCAGCAATTGAACGCATACTCTTTCCCCGGTGATAATTGCTTTATTTGATAGCTTTAAGCTAATTCATAACCATAAATGAACAACTAAATTCAAGTCGGAAGAAAAACATCAAAACCAATTAAAGCACTTCTAATGCAACAGTTAGAAATTATTTTAGCAGCATGATTAGTAAATTTATTACCAAAATATTTGGAACCAGCTCAGATCGCGAAACCAAACAGCTTCTGCCCGTGGTTCAACAGATCAATGAAAAATATGAAACCCTCTTAGAAGCCACTCAAGAAACTCTGATTGCCAAAACTGAGGCCTGGAAATCAAGAATCAGTGGTGAAACGACTGAGCTTCAAGAGCAGCTTGAGAATGATAGTAAAAACCATAAAGAAATCAGTGAAGCAGTTTACAACCTGGAGCAGGAAATTCTAGCTGAAATCATGCCGGAAGCTTTTGCTGTAGTGAAGAAGGGTGCTGCCCTGCTCATGGGCCAGCCTATCAAGGTTACTGGTCAGGAGATGACCTGGGACATGATTCCTTATGATGTCCAACTGATGGGTGCTGTCGTTCTACATCAGGGTAAGATCTCTGAAATGAAGACAGGTGAGGGGAAGACCCTGGTTGCCACCATGCCCATTTATCTCAATGCTCTGGTTGGGAAGGGTGTTCATATTATTACGGTCAATACATATCTGGCTGAACGTGACTCCCAATGGATGGGTGCCCTACTCAAATATGTGGGACTCAGTGTTGGTGTGATTCTTAATGAAATGGATCCCCAGACACGCCAGGGAATGTATAATTGTGATGTGACCTACGGGATCAATAGTGAGTTTGGCTTCGACTACCTCCGTGACAACATGTCAATCAGTAAACAGGACCAGGTTCAACGGGGACATTACTATTCTATCGTTGATGAGGTTGATAGTGTCCTCATTGATGAGGCGCGTACTCCATTAATTATTTCCGGTACTGTGGATTCTCCCATTGCCCAGCGGTATACCGATCTACGTCCGCTGGTCGATAGTCTCATGCGCAGACAGACTCAATTAGTAAATACTATTTTAAGTGATGCGGAAAAATACCTTGAAGATCCGAAAACTGAATATGAAGCAGGGGAATTGATTCTTAAAGCTCATCGGGGTAGCCCCAAGCATCGTCGCCTGCAGAAATTGTATCAGGAACAGGGGATTCAGAAGCTTAAACAGCGGGTCGAGAATGACTACATGCGTGATAAACGGATGCATGAGATGGATGAAGACCTATTCTTTGTTATTGAAGAGAAACAGAACAGCGTCGATCTCACTGACAATGGACGTGAGGCATTATCCCCTAATGATCCTGAACGCTTTGTCATCCCTGATCTACCAACCTTACTGACTGAGTTGGACCTCAATGAAGAGCTCTCAGTTCAAGATAAGAATGAAGAGAAGGAAAAACTTTATTCCCTCCACGGTGAGAGATCAGACACGATTCATAATCTTAGCCAGCTCCTGAAAGCCTATTCTTTATTTGAAAAAGATGTAGACTACGTTGTCCAGGAAGGCAAAGTGATGATCGTCGATGAGTTTACCGGACGAATCATGCATGGTCGCCGTTATAGTGATGGTTTACATCAAGCTCTGGAAGCCAAAGAGAAAGTCCAGATCGAAAAAGAATCACAGACTCTGGCTACGATTACTCTACAGAACTATTTTCGACTATACAAAAAATTAGCGGGTATGACCGGTACTGCTGTGACTGAGGCTGAGGAATTTTTCTCTATTTACAAATTGAATGTGGTTGAGGTTCCAACTCATCAACCCATAGTCAGAGCCGATGAGAATGATCAGATCTACAAAACCCGGCGAGAGAAATTCAACGCAGTCATTGAAGAGATTATTGCATCTCACAAGAGCGGACAGCCCGTTCTGGTTGGAACCATTACGGTTGAAATTTCTGAGACGCTTTCTCGTATGCTCAAACGACTCAAGATTCCTCACAATGTGCTCAATGCGAAGCAGCATGGTCGTGAAGCTGAAATTGTAGCTCGAGCCGGACAGGCTCATGCTGTAACTATTGCGACTAACATGGCCGGTCGTGGAACTGATATTAAACTGGGTCCGGGTGTCACAGATTTGGGCGGTTTGAAGATTCTGGGTACAGAACGCCACGAATCTCGTCGAATTGATCTTCAGTTACGTGGTCGTTCTGGGCGTCAGGGTGATCCAGGAGCCTCCCGTTTTTATCTGAGTTTGGAAGATGATTTAATGCGTCTCTTCAGTTCCGATCGGGTTGCTGGCATCATGGATCGACTTGGATTGCAAGAGGGCGAAGTCATTGCTGCTGGAATGGTTACCAAAGCTGTTGAACGTGCCCAGGTTAAGGTTGAGGCACGTAACTTTAGTATCAGAAAGCATTTGCTGGAATATGACAATGTGATGAACCAGCAACGAGAAGTCATTTATGATCGTCGCCAGTCTGCTCTAGATGGTGTTGATTTAAAGGAAGAATTCCAGGAAGTTATCGAGAATTATGTCGATAGCGTGGTTGAGAAGTATACCAATATGGAAAACGATATTGAACTTTGGGATTGGAGTGGGTTACAGGCTGATCTTAGTTCAGCCGGGATGATTCAACTTCCAGATGTTCCTGCTGCTGACCTTGATCCGGAAAAACTCAGGGATCTAATTCAAAAAATGCTGGGGGATTCATACGACGAAAAAGCTGAAATAACTGGTAGTCCGGAGAATTTCAAACGTCTCCAGCAATTTGTTTATCTCAGGGTTGTTGATGAGAAGTGGCGTGAACATCTCTATGAGATGGATCAGATGAAAGAAGGTATTAACCTCAGGGCGGTTGGTCAGAAGGATCCATTAATTGAGTATAAGCGTGAAGGGTACCAACTTTTTGTTAAAATGCTGGATCTGGTTGATCGAGAAGTTCTGAAGCTCTTTTTCCATGCCCGAATTGTAGATGAACGTGAAAATAAAATGCGTAAAGCTCGCAACCTTTCTTCTCAACATGCAGAAAGCTCCAATATGGGCTTCCTGAACACCCTGCCCCAAACTGACAATAAGGCCGGACCTGGTCCTGAGCAGGGTGGACCACCACCTCAGAAACAGCAACCCATATCGGTTGATGCCAAAGTTGGACGCAATGACCCATGTCCATGTGGAAGTGGCTTAAAGTATAAAAAGTGTCACGGCAAATAGATTTTAGTCGATAAAAATATTTTCCTTAAAAGCCCGGTTGAATTACTGGGCTTTTTGTTGCTTCGGCTTGATCACGATATATCTTCAGACGCTTTTTTAAGCCGCGGTGGCGGAATTGGTAGACGCGCTAGATTTAGGATCTAGTAAGCCCAGCTTGTGGAGGTTCGACCCCTCTCCGCGGTACAAAGCAAACGAGAGATCGTTTGCTTTTTTTTATCCTGAAAGATTCTATAAGTGAGGTAAAGCCTTTCCCAGACTCACAAAACTATATCAATATCAGATAGTGATATATGATATTGATATGATATTCACACTGGCTAGGAAGTAGTTTATGTGCAACAGCATGTTAACTCTATAATATATAATAAGATAGAGGATTGATAGCGTAGGTGGCATAAAATTGGTTCTTTTGAAGTGCGTGATTAAAGCAATAATAATGAAAACCGCTCGCCGAATTATGAGACCGACTATCGAAAGCTCTGATTCAAATGGCATATATGAGCGTAAATCATGGAGAGAATTATGAAAAAATACACATCAATTGTCGTTTACGCTCTATTTGTCATATTGACGATTAGTGTCTCGGCCCAAAGCTCAGTAAGTAGTGATATATACATCAAGGCTGGAGAGAAATCCAAAAAAGATATTTCTTCCGTGAGTGGAGATATCTCTATTGGAAAACATGCGAAGATTCTTGGGTCTGTTAAAACAGTAAGTGGTGATGTGGAGATTGGAGCGAAGGCAAGCACAGGTCATGTTACTACGGTTAGCGGTGATGTATCAGTTGGTAAGGGCTCTGCTTCAGAAGGTGTTAAAACCGTTAGTGGAGACATTCATCTATTTGGACAAAATGAAATTCAGGGGAGCATCAATACTGTCAGCGGTGATATTCACTGTAAAACGGGATCTGATATCAGAGCAAATCTTACAACAGTAAGTGGTGATATAGAATTGGATGATTCCAGGTTAAGAGGGTATCTAAAAACAGTCTCAGGTGATATTGCCCTGTTCAATGGAGCTGTTATTGATGGCGATATCATCATTAATCGAACAGCAAATCGTGGCTTTGGTAATATGGGGACACTCAAGGTCATTATCGATCTGAACTCTGTGGTTAAAGGCTCAATCAAAGTAAAAGAACCGAATACAAATGTTTTTGTCTATTTGTCCAATGGTGGAAAAGTAGTTGGGGATATTGTAAATGCGGAGGTCCGAGAGAAGTAACATGTTCATTCGGGCACTGAAGAAGGGAATATATATGAAATATCGACTAAGTGCAATTTTGTTACTAGGACTAGTTGTACCCCTCCTGGCATTTAGCGCCACGAATGAAAAGGTGAGTCAACAAGATAGAAGTGCTTCGGCTTATCAATTGAATGGATCTAAGATTACTGTTGATGGACGTCTTAACGAAAATATCTGGGACGAAGTACCTCGTCAAGGTGAGTTTTTGCAGAGAAACCCTGAGGATGGAGCTCCTGCAAGTCAGGAGACCGAATTTTCAGTTGCCTATGATGATGAGTATTTATACGTAGGAGTTCATGCTTTTGATGACAACCCTTCTGAAATTATCAGTATTCTAACGCGACGGGATGAATCATCTCCCTCAGACTGGGTGTATATTTCTATCGACAGCTACTATGACCGCCGGACTGCCTTTGAATTTGGTTTAAATGCTGCTGGTGTAAAACAAGACCTGAGGCGTTATGATGATGACAATGCTGATTTTGACTGGGAGGCCGTATGGGAAGGGGCTGTAGCTCATGATCCGCAGGGCTGGACAGCAGAATTTGCTATTCCGTTTAGAGAGTTACGTTTTAACAGTGGTGCTGAACTGACCTGGGGACTAAATGTCTATCGGGAATTACCCCGTAATGATAATGAATTGGCTATCTGGAGTCACTGGTCTCATGAAGAAACAGGCTTTGTTTCCAACTATGGTACCCTAACTGGATTATCTGGGGTTCAGGCTAAACAACCACTCTATATCTCTCCCTATATTCTGGGTCAAACGGGAGCCAATGATGTTTCCATAACTGAATCAAGTGCCTACGAATCATTAGGCAATATCGGTGCAGATATCCGAAAGAGTTTTGATTTAGGACTAACTTTCAGTGGAACTATCAATCCGGATTTTGGCCAGGTTGAGGCTGATCCTGCTGAGTTTAACTTGACAGAATTCGAGACCTACTTCAGAGAGAAACGACCCTTCTTTATGGAAGGGGGAAACATTCTTAATTTCTCCTTGGGATTTGGCGATGGTGGCCAATCATCAAACTCACTTTTTTATTCTCGAAGAATAGGCCGTGCCCCTAGAGGTGGCGTTATTTATGAGCAGGATGATGTAGCAACTGTGGACACACCTGATCGTACCCGAATTCTAGCAGCCGGGAAGCTCACCGGGAAACTAGAAAATGGACTTTCTATTGGCCTTATGTCCGCTCAAACTGCAGAAGAAAGAGCTACAGTCGGTTATGGTGATGGAAGCAGCAGCCAAAATGTTATTGAACCAGCTACATCCTATTTTCTTACTCGAATTCAACAGGATTACCGAGAGGGCCAAACAACCCTAGGCGGTATTTTTACGGCAACTCGCCGTTCACTTGATGATACTGGCATGGAATGGATGAGAGAAAATGCCTATACCACAGGAATCGACTTTGATCATAACTTTAATGATCGGACATATCTCCTTTCAACAGCCCTAGCTTATAGCTTTGTTCAAGGGAGCCAGGAATCAATCACTAGGACACAGAGACACCCTGCCCGCTATTTTCAAAGAACAGATGCTGATTATCTATCAGTAGATTCTAATGCAACATCCTTATCAGGCTATGGTGGCAAGCTTATTTTCGGTAAAACCGGTGGCAAGTTAAATGCGTTTACGGGTATCACTGCTACGAGTCCAGGGTTTGAAGTCAATGACTTGGGTTTTATACGATCAGTTGATGATATTGGACAATTTATATGGGTAGGGTACAGACACTGGGAACCCAATGATTTGTTTTTGAACTACAGCGTTAATCTCAACCAGTGGGCTAGTTGGACCTTTGGTGGTGAACGCAAAAGTTTGGGCAGCAATGTTAACGGTAATGCAACCTTGAAAAACAATTGGCGAATTGGTGGCGGACTTAATCGTAATATTGGTGGAGTTGCTACTTACCATCTCAGGGGAGGACCAAGTATCCAGGGACCTGACAACTTTAATACATGGATGTATCTTGCGTCAGATGGCCGGAAAAGCGTCAGCGCCAGCGTCAGTGGGAACTATTTTGTCAATGGTGATGATGTTAAAAGCATAAATCTATCACCTTCTTTGAGTTGGCGACCAAAGAAAAATATTTCGCTTTCATTGGGACCAAATTTCCGCATCATGGATGATTCCTGGGCTTGGATAACATCAGCAGCTGATTCTATAGGTGGTACACATTACATCTTTTCAGGTATGCAGCAGAATCAAACTTCATTGACTTTTAGAGCTGATGTAACCTTGAGTACGACGCTATCATTGCAATATTACACTCAAGCGTTTCTCACAGCAGGTGATTATCACGATTTTATTGAGGTTGATGATCATACAGCCAAGGATTTTGATAAACGTTTTTCACCCATACCGGATGATATCGTAAGTCTTGATTCCTATGGTGCTCTTGGAGGTGTGGACTTTGATCAAGATGGAACCATGGATTATGTCCCGACCTCTTATGTTTATTCAGACTTTAATTATAAGCAGCTAACATCCAACCTGGTTCTGAGGTGGGAATACTCCACAGGATCAGTCATGTACCTAGTGTGGTCGAGAGGTGCCTCTGCTTATGATCCAACCTGGAAATATGATCCAGGTGAGGACCTACAATCCCTCATAAACCTGGATGCAGATAATATTTTCCTGCTCAAAATTAATAAACTGCTAAATATTTAGCCAAACATAACTCCATTGTGCGGGGAATGAGGAAAGTGAGAAGCTGACCCATTCCCCGTTTTTCTTACTCATAGATTAAATCAAAAGTCTGATACAAGACCCTACGCTCAAATATTTCTAGCGAATAATTGTAGGATAATGTTACGCTTTCGTATCGATTTATCTTTCGGTATAACTCAAAAAATATTATTATTTAAGCCAATCAAAAAAATGAGTACCTGAACTATAATACTAATATGAAAATCCTAAAACAACTCTTTGGACCTGTCATAATTTTTGTCATCATATTGGTGGTAGGCTGGTTTGGTAGACAGTATGTGATTGAACAAGATCTCGAAAAACTTGATATCAGGACAAAAGTTACTGCCGAACAAGCTGGACTTAGGCTGCAAGAGTTTGTAAGCACACGTTTAATGCGCCTGGATATTTTCAGGAAGGGTATGGAGAACAAGGTCTTTGCTGAATCTGAATTTAGGTCCAAGGCGCTCCTCCTTCAACATGAACTTTCCGGCTTTCAGGCAATCAATTGGATTGACAATCAAGGTATAATTCAATGGGTAACTCCTTTAAGCACAAATTTACCCGCTTCTGGCATTGACCTTCTCGAACATGGTGCTGAGTCTGCCGTGAAAGGATTTAAAGAAGCCCAGCTTTACCGGATAGATGCTGCTACTCCAGCATTAGATCTAATTCAAGGCGGCGTCGGCTTTGCTACCTATTTGCCAATTATTATTGACGACAATGTTAGTGGCTATGTGAATGGTGTTTTTAGGCTGGATGAACTTATTTCTCAGTGTTTGGGTGCCACTATTCGTGATTTTAATTATGAAGTGATATTGTCAGGGAAAAGAGTCTACCGCCGAGGTGAACCCGGAAATTTTAGCTCGCCTAGAGCCCTGGGTCGCTATAATTTTTCACTCATGGGTAGACCCTGGGAGTTGCAGCTTGTTCCTGGATCATCTGCAGCGGATACCACTGATTTTATGAACAACCTTACCATAGTCATTGTCTTCATAGTGGCTTTATTGGTTGCCATCATTACCCAATTTCGACTACAATCCCGGAGAGAGCTGTCTGAAGCATATAAAACAGTTGAAGACTCAGAATTAAAATTTCGAACAATATTTGACAAATCGCCAGCTTGTTTGTTACGCTTTAATCAAGCTGGAATTATCACAGATTGGAATCGAGAGGCTGCAGCTTTATTTGGGTTTGAATTCCCACCCAAATTGCGCAGGAATGTTTTCGATCTTGATAATATGATCCCTTTGATTCCAGCTATCGAGAAGGCCTTAAATGGCGAACCCTCCGATTATGCTGGTTTTATAGAAGTCCAAACTAAGATGATGGAAGTTGATGCAACAATTGAGGCACTGCTATCTGGTACTGATCAGATTCAAGGTGGCATCGTTCTGCTGAATGATGTTACGGTGCAAAAACAAGCCTCTCGTGCTAAAGAAGTGATGTACGAAATTGCTAATCTTACCAATAGTATTAAAGAGCTTCCTCAGCTTTTTGGGGAAATCCACAATAGTTTAGCTAGCGTGCTGGATACACGAAATTTTTATGTGGCCCTGTACGATGAAGAAACGGGTGAGTTTAGTTATCCTCATTATGATGATGAATTTGATTCTGCACCACCAAAACCGATTAAGGGTGAAAAAGGACTCTCAGCATACGCCCTATCGAAAGCTGCTTCTATTCTATTAAGCAAAGAAGAGATATATGACCTGAATCGAGAGGGAAAGATAGATCTGATCGGTACACCTGCAGAGCAGTGGTTGGGCTCTCCCTTGATCGTAGAGGATAAGCATATTGGTGTTATGGCTGTTCAAAGTTACTCAAAGGATATTGTTTTTGATGAAACTGATATGGGTATGATGAACTTTGTATCCGATCAAATCGCCGTAGCCATAAAAATTAATCTTGAGGATGCAAAACTTAGGAAATCTGAGGCTATGCATAGAGAGCTTTCTACCAAGTTGACTGACTCCAATGACATAAAAGCGTTACTCCTGGATATTATTACCCATGATCTTAAAAACCCGGCGAGTGTGATTTCCGGGGTAGCAGATCTTTTGTCTGAAAATGATGTAGTGAGCGATGAGATAGCATTGATCAGAGATAGTTCTGACGCTCTGCTAAAGGTTATTGATAATACGACCTCACTCGCCCGCGTCACTTTGGGTGAAGAAATTAGTATGGAAGTTATTGACTTGAGTCAACTCGC
The DNA here is from genome assembly GCA_030595455.1 of Fidelibacterota bacterium. Lineage (GTDB taxonomy): Bacteria > Fidelibacterota > UBA8477 > UBA8477 > JABMPR01 > JABMPR01. The sequence continues at coordinate 13,452 of JAUVDF010000002.1, forward strand.
TCAAAAAGTGGTTCAGGAGTTTCAACCTGGTTTTGATGTGCAAAAGAAAATATTGAAGGCCAATATTGCAGAGAAGCTCACCTATCATGCAAACCCTGTTATCTCTGAAGTATTTCGAAATTATTTAAGCAATGCCTTAAAATATGCACCAGAAGGTGAAACAGTCACTTTCAACCTTATTGACAATGGAACAGAAATTGAACTTACTGTGTCCGATATCGGTAGGAGCATTCCCCGTGAATCACGAGAAAATATTTTCCAGCGTAACGTTCAGCTAGGTGGGAGCGGGACAACTGGTAGGGGGCTGGGCTTGGCCATTGTTAAGCGTATAGCAGATGTTCACGGAGGCATCGTGGGTGTTTATCCAAACGAACCTCAGGGTAATGTTTTTTACATGAAATTACTTAAATCAATCCACCAAGATATTGAAATAAGCGATACCGAATAAAACAAAAATGAGTATTAAGCTGCGTAATTCAGTCCTGGTTGTTGAAGATGATTTTGCTTCAATGCAGTACCTTTTATTACTACTTAAAAAACTTAACTGTAAGGTCTATTCAGCAGAATCCGGGGAAGCAGCTTTAGAATTGATGGAAGATAAATCAGTGGATATTATGTTGCTTGATATTGCGCTTGGAGCAGGAATCAGTGGGATAGAACTTGGTGTCAAACTAAAACAGAAAAAAATCCATGCTCCTACTCCCATGGTTGCTGTAACAGCCTTTTCAGAGGACAAGCTCAAGCATATGAAGGCCGCCGGATTCAGTGGCTATTTACCAAAGCCCTATACGATTGAAGAGCTGAAAGTAACTTTAAAAAAGTACATGATTTGTCCGGCTGACCTGGTCTGATTAAATAGAATCAAAATCCCGTAACAATTGAGTTACGCTACCCTGTTTCAATTCTTATTATACTTCCATGAAAATTTCTGAAATACTGGATCAAGCTAAAGACCCATTTATAAGTTTTGAAATTATCCCCCCTCCTCGTGGACGTAGTGCAAAGGGGATCTATGAAATTATTGATGAACTAGTTGAGTTTCGGCCTCCTTTCATTGATGTGACAAGCCATGCTGCTGATTCGTACTTTATTGAACAGAATGATGGTGCTTTTACGCGACATATTAAAAGAAAACGTCCTGGCACAATCGGACTCTGTGCCGCTATAAAATATCGCTATAACGTGGAAGCAGTTCCCCACCTCTTATGCCAGGGATTCAACCGTCAGGAGACGGAGGACGCCCTGATTGAATTGAATTATCTGGGTATTGACAATGTGTTAGCAATTCGTGGTGATCAACTTCAATATCAGAAAGATCAAACATCTGGCAGAGAAGTGAATAAGTATGCCCTTGACCTGGTAAAGCAGATCGACAAGATGAATCAAGGTCAATATCTAGAAGATATTCTTGATGCAGATGAGTCAGATTTCTGTATTGGAGTGGGTGGCTATCCTGAAAAACATCCAGATTCACCTAGCCAGGCTGCAGACCTTCGATACCTGAAACAGAAAGTAGATGCCGGTGCCCAGTACATCGTAACCCAAATGTTTTATGATAATCAGGATTTCTATAATTTTGTTGATCTATGCCGAGCAGAAGGCATTGAGGTTCCAATTGTACCAGGAATTAAACTTCTGACAAAAAATTCCCAACTTAGTTCTATACCAAGCTCCTTTTCTGTAAATGTTCCTGACGATCTGGTTAAGGCTTTTGAAGCAGCAAAAGATCCCAGGGAAAGAACAGAGATAGGGGTGGCACATACGACCAGACAGTGCGAGGATCTTCTAAATAATGGTGTTAAAAACTTACATTTTTATGTAATGCGCGATACTCACCTGGTTAAAAAGGTGGTAAAATCGCTTAAGATGATTTAGCTGGAGACTCCGAAACGGAGCTCGCCATTACTGAATTGTTGTATCTGATCACCGACTAATATTTTTGCTTTACCTTCTTTGGAGATTCCCAAAAATTCACCCTTAAAGCTATTGTCTTTACTGTGAAACTGGACAGTTTCATTAAGTTTCCAGGCCAGGCTATTCCAGATACTAATTAACTCAGTGGAGTTGTCCATTAGCTCTAGATGTTGAAAGAATTCCTGTAAAAGTAGTTTAAGCAACTCGTCACTATCAGGCTTGGACCAACCTGCCATTTGAAGCGATGTTGCTGAATCCTGAATAGGCTCGGGAAAATCTGTTACTTGGTGTTTCAAATTTATCCCAATACCAATAACAGCCGATGTTGCTTTTGATCCCATCCACTGGACCTTGGTGAGAATGCCAGCACATTTTTGGGAATCAATCATGATATCATTAGGCCATTTTAAACTCACTTCAACCTGAGTGAGTTTTGTAATGACTCGTTGTAGAATAATACCGGTGTAAAGCGATAAAAGTTGTAAATCATGTTCTAAATAGGTCGAATTTCCTAAAAACAGGGAGGTCCACAGACCTAGACCCGATCGTGAATCCCAAGCCCGATCGTATTGACCTTGTCCAGCTGTTTGTTCTTTAGTTACGAGCAGGATATTGCTTCCGGAAAACTCTGATCGGCGGCGTTGAGCTTCCAGATTAGTTGAATCAATTGTTTGGTAGAAAAACGTTTTATCCAGGGCCGGATGTAATGTCATGGTAGTCTGAATTAACCCATGGTACTAATTAATAGAATATTCACCAAAGACCGAACGAAGTGCATCAGATATTTCTCCAACTGAAGCATATTCACGAACCGCTACAAGGATGAAGGGGAAGAGGTTTTTATCATTAAGCTGGGCAGCCTTGATCAGGTTGTCCAGGGCGATTTGCACCGCTTGCTGATCTCTATTAGACCTGACTTCCTTTAAACGCGCAAGCTGGCGTTGGGCGGCCTCAATCCCCAGCTCAAGAATCTCTGGTTGGATATCTTCATCAATAGTAAACTGATTTACACCTACAATAGTACGATCACCTTTTTCGATTTCTTGTTGATATTGATAGGCGCTATTTCCAATTTCATTCTGGAAGTATCCTAATTCAATTGCCTTAACAGCCCCACCTATGTCATCTACTTTCTGGAGGTAATCAAAAACTTCAGTTTCAAGCCTGTCAGTCAGTTGTTCAATGACTTCAGAGCCTGCCAGAGGATCCACATAATCAGTGACACCACTTTCAAATCCAATAATCTGTTGAGTTCTTAGTGCCAGCCTGGCTGAAACCTCAGTGGGGAGGGCTAAAGCTTCATCTCGAGAGTTAGTATGTAATGATTGGGTCCCGCCCAAAACGGCTGCTAGAGCTTGAATTGTGACGCGAACAACATTGTTATCAATTTGTTGAGCAGTTAGGGTCGAGCCCCCGGTTTGTGTATGGAAACGGCACATCATCGCTTTGGGATTGCTAGCGCCAAAACGCTCTTTCATAATTTTAGCCCAGATTCGTCTGGAAGCCCTGAACTTGGCAATCTCTTCAAAAAGATCGTTATGGGCATTCCAGAAGAAAGAAAGTCTGGCGCCGAAC
>JAUVDF010000049.1 GCA_030595455.1 Fidelibacterota bacterium
ATCGGTTGCTTGAGTACGTAAAATATCGACACTGTCTTCATCATACTCTTCTTCTTCATCCAGATCTTCTTCTACTTCAACTAAATCCTGAAGCGTTTCTTCGAAGGCATTTTTATCTGAGAAAATGGTTCCGATAGCAAATTCAATATCATCTGGGTCAGACCAGACCGTTTCAATCTCTTCCCCGATTTTATCACGAATTACCTGGACTGCTACCATATCTAAAGGATCAGCCATAGCCAGGATTACGGTGCCATCCTCTTTGACCTCAATGGGAACTGCACGATGGAATTGACAAACTTCTTCTGAAACTTTCAGCGCAACACTTGTAGCAAATGAGGCAATATTCTTAAGATTGGTTAATTGTAGTCCAAAAGAACTATATATCTCCGTGATGCCTTCGGCTTGTATGGCGCCAATACTAGGAGCTGCTTTTTTTTCTACTACCATATTATCTCTTGTTGACAGCAAGTGTCGTTAATGAATCGTGACCCCGTGTTAATTTAAACCCCTTGGAACAAATGTGAAGCAAGGAATCGGCTGGTAGATGTTGCCCGCCTGTTACAGCAGGTGAGCCCTTCTCATGCTGAATCAGTTTTGCAAACCTAACTTCTTCAATTTTAAGTGAAGGTGTTGTCGACTGATTCCAGCGGCTTGCGCTGCCTTACTAATATTCAACTCTGTTTGTTTTAAAAGTGCCTGGAAATAGATTTTTTCAAACCCCTCCTTGGCATCGTTGTAATTGCCAACCTGGCGATCAAGTTGATGTGAATCCAAGCCACCCTCTCCATGGATAAGATGGTTTGGAAGGTCAGAGACAGAAATAGTCTCATCCCGACTCATAATCATGGCATTTTCCAGTACATTTACTAGCTCTCTAATGTTGCCAGGCCAATGATAGGAGTTAAAAATCTGGAGTGCTTTAGGGGCAATTCTGGTAACGACTTTACCCATGACACCAGACAAACGTTTTAGATGATATTCGATAATAACCGGTAAATCCTCTTTTCTTTCTCGAAGAGGTGGGATCAGAATATTAAATACATTTAACCTGAAATAAAGATCTTCTCTGAAACGACCCTGTTTGACTAATTCTTCAATATTCTGGTTCGTTGCGGCGATTACGCGCAGGTTTAATTTTATCTCATTGGGATTGCCGACGCGACGAATAGTGCTGGTTTCCAGAACCCGGAGTAATTGTACCTGAAACTCCGGTGTGGTTTCAGTCACTTCATCCAGGAAAATAGTACCATCATGCGATTCTTCAAAGACTCCAACCTTTCGCTCATTAGCTCCTGTAAAAGAGCCCTTTTCGTGACCAAATAAGGTACTCTCTAGTAGCGTTCCAGGGATACTACCGCAGTTAATGGGGATGAAGGAACCCTTAACATGTTTACTTTTGCTGTGGATGAGACGGGCTGCCACTTCTTTTCCAGTGCCTGACTCGCCAGTAAGCAATACTGTAGTATTGTAGTCTGCAACCGTACTAATTCGCTCAAGAATTCTCTGCATGACTGCGGAATGAGCTTCAATATCCAGATAATCAGTATGCCGTTTAAGCTCTTTCCTCAGGGCAATATTTTCACTTCGGATTTGCTTCTCAGTAAGACCGCGGGAGATTCTGATCTGCAATTGATTGAGATCAATAATGGGTTTGGCCAAATAATCATAGGCACCGTGTTGTATACATTTTACAACAATCTCAGTGTCTTGAATTGCACTGACCATGATCACGATTAACTCTGGACTGGTTTGCTTGAATTGTTCCAGCAGTTTTAACCCGCTAATACGGGGCATGTTGATATCCAACACGGCTACATCAAATATTTCTCTCTCAAATACCTCGATAGCACTTTCAGGGGTGATAGCTGCAGTTACATCATATCCCAGGCTAGAGAGGAAATTATCAAATAAATGGGTAATATCCGGTTCATCATCAACGATTAAAATGCGGGCGATTGGTTTTGATTTTGTATTCATATTCAACGTTACCTGTTCAGACTTGTATGCTTCAGTGTCGAGTTAAACTATAATCTTTTAATATAGAGGAAAAACAGGCCATGTGTAGTATTTATATGACAATCAAAATACTAGTTTGAGCGATGAGGAAATTAGCGATCAGCAGTCTTTGAAAGAAGAGGGTTGGCAGTCAAGCAAGTCTCCCACCAGCCAAGTCCATTTGGGTCCATTAAATGTTTTAAAGTCGTTTGTCCCAATACATGATCGAGAACAGATTGGATAGCACACCAGAAGGAACGTACCGTACAATGATCAAAGTGAGTGCAGACATCACCTGTTCCGGCATAGTGATCGCAGAATCCACCACTGAAGAGCTTACCACCTAAGACCTCAAAGACATCGCTCAAGCGGATCTCTTCCGGCGGTCTGGAAAGCCTATAACCACCGTCTTTGCCTCGACTGCTTTCTACAAACCCGTTTATGCGTAAAATTCGAACCAGCTTGGCGGTGTTTGAATGCGTAATTTGCTCAGTTTTACTAATAGTGGAAATACTACTACCACCATTAGCAGTCATGCGTCCAATATGCAGTAAGCAACGAATCCCATATTCTTCTTGAGCACTAATTTTCATATTACAAAAATCTCCTCTCGCAGAGCGCGCAGAGTCGCAGAGATATTTTTTTATTGGAGATCAAATGGTTCAATTTCAAGTTTCCAGTTTCAAATTTTAGTCCTAAAGCAGTCCGAGTTGCAGCAGTCCTGCCTCTGTGATCATATCCTTGTGCCATTGTGGCTCCCAAACAACCTCAACGTCAGCGAATTCAAGTTCAGGAATCTCCTGCAGGATTTTCTCCTTAACTGAAATCGGTAAAGAACCGGCCACTGGGCAATTTGGTGCAGTTAACGACATTTTTACGTAGGCTTCCAGTTCTTCAGTGACGTTGATATCATAAATCAATCCTAAGTCATAGATATTCACTGGGATTTCAGGATCGTAAATCTGCTTTATCGTGCTAACGATTTTTTCTTCAATTTCTTTCAGGTTAATTTCAGGAATATTGTCATTCATAGATTAGTTCCGGTTTTTTGCCACAGAATACAGAGTGATGTTGTTTTTCCTCTCGCGGAGACGCAAAGCCGCAGAGCATATTTTATTGTTTCTGTAAGTAGACGTTATCAAAATATTTTCAATTTTCAATTTTCGGTTTGAGCAATATGCTTGGTTGTATCTAATGCATTCATAAGCGTATGCCATGAAAGGCTGGCACATTTCACCCGGGCCGGGAACTCTTGAACTCCGGCAAAGACAGCCAGTTTACCAAGATCATCCAGATCTTCATCGCTCAAGCCTTTGCCTGTAACCAGGTCGTGGAAATGATCAAAGTAGATGCGTGTTTCAGCAATGGATTTCCCTTTTAAGAACTGAGTCATCAAGCTGGCAGAGGAAGTTGATATGGCACAACCACTTCCTGTAAATTTAATATCCTTGATTACGCCATCGACAACATCCAGGAAGAGCTCCAGTTTATCACCACATAAGGGGTTATGGCCGTTGGCATGATGAGAATGAGGTCTCAGCTGTCCAAAGTTCCGGGGATTCCGATTATGATCCAGGATCACTTCTTGGTATAATTCTCTCAACTCTGACATCAGCCCATGAGCTCCTTTACTTTTCGAATGGCTCTAGCAATTATATCGATTTCAGCTTTAGTATTGTAGAAAGAGAGGGAGACCCGGGTTGTGGCCGGAATATTATAGCAATCCATCACGGGTTGTGTACAGTGATGACCCGTTCTCACGGCAACACCTTCCATATCCATGATTGTTCCAACATCATGGGGATGAATACCCTCCATAATAAAGGAAATAATACTGCCTTTATTTTCAGCTAATCCAATAATTTTTAAACCATCAATCGCTTGAAACTGTTCTGTTGCGTAAGCCAGCAGTTCTCGTTCATATTGATCAATAGCGGACAAACCCAAGTCAGAGACATAGTCTAAAGCCGTAGCCATCCCGATAGCACCAGCTATGTTAGGTGTACCTGCCTCAAATTTATAGGGTATATCGTTAAATTCGGTTTTTTCAAAACTAACATTGAGAATCATGTCACCGCCACCTTGGTAGGGCTGCATGTTCTCGAGATATTTTTCCTTAGCGTGTAACACGCCAATACCAGTGGGACCATAGATCTTATGTCCAGAAAAAACAAAGAAGTCAGAATCAAGAGACTGAACATCCACCGGAAAATGGGCAATAGACTGGGCACCATCGACGAGAACAGGAATATCTAAAGCATGTGCCTGATCAATCAATGTCGTCAAGTCATTGATAGTCCCCAGGGAGTTGGACATATGGGTAATGGCTACCAGTTTAACTTTTGAATTCAGGAGCTGGGGTAGTTTTGTGAAATCCAGATCACCACTTTCCAATAATGGAATTATTTTCAGCTCGGCACCTTTGCGTTCAGCTAACATCTGCCAGGGAATAATATTTGAGTGATGCTCCATCTCTGAGATTAGAATCTGATCATTAGCCTGTAGCACAGGTTCCAGATAGCTGGAAGCTACCAGGTTAATGGCTTCAGTAGCTCCACGGACAAACACAATTTCTTTCACATCACCAGCATTAATGAATGCACGAACTGTTGCTCGAGCACCCTCATACAAAGCAGTTGATCGTTGACTTAGCTGGTGAACACCACGATGAATATTCGCATAATTTTTAGCGTAAAGTTCGCTTGATGAGTCAATAACTGACTGTGGTTTTTGCGTAGAAGCAGCATTATCGGCATAGACTAAAGCTTTACCATGCACTTCAGTGTGCAAAATCGGGAAGTTGCTGCGAACCTTATTAATATCAATCATTGGCTTTATTGACTTCGTTTAATCTGTTGGCAATTGCTTCTTCAATATATTCTCGCAAACCGGCAAGCTTAATCTCCTGGGTAATCTCAGCTGCGAAAGCCCGGGTAAGCATTAGGATTGCATCAGACTTGCCAATACCGCGGGATTGGAGATAGAATAAGGCATTGTCATCCAACTCACCGACGGTTGCGCCATGTGTACATTTCACATCATCAGCAAAAATTTCTAGTTGTGGTTTTGTATCAATACGAGCATCGCGGGACAGGAGCAGGTTCTTATTGGACTGTCGGGCATCGGTTTTCTGAGCATGTTCTCTCACTAAAACCAAACCATTAAACACGCCTCGGGATTGATCATTCATAATTCCACGGAAGTGTTGATCACTCAGACAGTGGGGGTGGGCATGATCCACATACGTGCGGATGTCCAAATGTTGTGATTTATTCCCCAGATAAATTCCCTTGAGGACAACTTCAGAGTTAACTCCAGCAAAACTGACCTCTGTATTTGATCGGGTTAAGCGCGATCCTAATAAATACAGATGACTTGTGAAGGTGGCTGAACCAGCAACCTGAATCGCAGAATTAGAAATATGATCTGTCTCATTAGATTCAAGACCCACTTTATACAGGTCGAGTCCTGCGCCATCCTCTAGCTTGATGTAATCTGCAGGAATAGTAATTACCTTGGCATCAGTCGTAGAAGCGAATTGTTGAACGATTGATAAGCGGCTGTTTTGACCAATGTGTACAATACTTATGGGGTTTGAAATAGTCGTAGCAGTCGAGTCTGTACTTAGAAATAAGAGATGCAGCACTTTTTCAATCTCAACACTGTCACCTAAATCAATAAATACGCCTGAATGAGACAGGCTTCTAGTAATATGTTGAAAAATATTATCGTCACTCAGTTTGGCCTGGTTGATGGTCTGCTCAGCTTTTGATCGTGATTTCTGATCTAAATCTGATAGGAGCTTAACGGTGAGTTTATTGGCATCAGGGATAGTGAAGCCATCAGAATATTCAGTGGAGTACTCGCCGTCAATAAATACTAGGTGATGAGCGTCAGGGAGAGCCCCTTTTACACGCTCTAGTAATCTCTGGTCAACCTTGCTTGTGGATACAGCATCCGGTTGGCGGGTATATAAATCTTTTAGAGGTGTATAACGCCATTCCTCATCTTTACGAGTAGGAAATATTCCAGTCTGTAAGGCATCCAGGGAAGCTGAGCGTAACGCAGGGGATAGAGCAAATTCAGTACCTGCTCCAGCCTGGTTGAGCACCCAATCTTTAAATTTATTTACTGATTCAGTCACAATATTTATTCCCTAGGATGGTGCTTCTGCTTTCTCAAGCAACCAGTCGTATCCTCGCTCCTCAAGTTCTAGTGCCAGTTCCTTAGTCCCCGATTTAATGATCCGTCCGTTTGATAGTACATGGACGAAATCCGGGACGATGTAGTCTAATAATCGCTGGTAGTGAGTAATCACCACAAAAGCATTGTCAGGTGAGCGCAGCTTATTGACGCCACCAGCAACAATCCGCAGAGCATCAATATCTAGACCTGAATCTGTTTCATCAAGAATGGCTAGTTGTGGGTTTAAAACTGCCATCTGGAGAATTTCATTCCGCTTCTTTTCCCCACCGGAAAACCCCTGGTTCACGGGACGTTTCAGGAGGTCTTTTTTCATTTCGACTAATTTCATCTGCTTTTTAATCAGACTTAGAAAATCTATAGCATCCAGTTCTTCTTCTCCGCGATGCTTGCGAATCTCATTAAGGGCTTTTTTAAGAAAGGAAGTGTTGTTGACACCGGGGATTTCAATGGGGTATTGAAAGGCCAGAAACAGCCCTTCTCGGGCTCTGATCTCTGGAGCCATGTCAAGCAAATCAAGCTGATTGTACGTAACGGTCCCAGAATCCACGCTGTAACCTTCACGACCTGACAGGACGTGGGCCAGGGTGCTTTTCCCTGAGCCATTAGGACCCATTATGGCATGTATTTCCCCTGGTTTTACTTCCAGTGATAA
>JAUVDF010000126.1 GCA_030595455.1 Fidelibacterota bacterium
GGATTAATAACTTTGTCAGCACCGGCTCGTTGCATTTTCGGAATAGATTCGGGACTGGTAGCACGGGTTAGGATAAACAGGTCATTTTTCAAACTGCGGGCAGAGAGCGTAAGGAACAGATTATCCTGATCATCCTTTAGAACACCGATCAGAGTTTTGGCTCTTTCGATACCAGCCTGGAGCAGTATATCATCCCGGGTTGCATCACCTTCAATATAGACCAGATCATCACGCATCATCTTCTCAACCTTTTCAGGCTCTTTTTCGATGACAACAAAACTTTTTCCTGCTGTTTTGAGTTCTTTTGCTATGGATTGTCCCATGCGGCCAAAGCCACACAGAATAAAGTGATCATTTAGTTTCTTAACTTGTTTCGCCATGCGAAACCTCCTGTAGCGTTTGAGGTTGACAGCTTGCTGCGCAATATGACCGGCAATGAGAAAGAAGAGTCCAATTCCGGAAAACATCACAAAGATGGTCCAGAGGTGACCCATATCAGACATTTTCCAAACTTCCTCGAAACCAACGGTTGCTAAAGTGATGGCCGTCATGTAGAAAGCATCAAACCAGCCAACATGTTCGATGACTACAAAACCGGTAGTCCCTATAAGGATTATACCTACCATACCTAAGATTAGATGTTCAATTCGCGTTTCTAGCATGCTTAATAATAGGCACCAGCAGGGCTGATGGCTACTGAAAATAAAGTTGAAATAAAAGTGCTAACTATGGACAATTTCAGATCTTCGATTCATCGTCGCTATAGCTTCGATGAACAGGCTTTCAGAGCCTTGACTTTCAGCTTAGATTATAAGCTCATGAATACGAGACTGAACACTATGACCATTACAAATAAAGAAAAATTTAAAACGGAGATTTTATGTCAAAGATCATTGATGTAGTAGGACGCCAGATTATGGATTCCCGGGGGAACCCAACAGTTGAAGTAGATGTTTACCTGGAAAGTGGTGCTTTTGGTAGAGCAGCTGTACCTTCAGGAGCTTCAACCGGTGAGCATGAAGCTATGGAGCTACGTGATGGTGATAAATCAGTATTTTTGGGCAAGGGAGTTAGCAAGGCAGTCGCCAATGTTAACGATATTCTGGCCAAAGAAGTCATCGGTATGGAAGCTGTTGAACAGCGGGCTGTCGATGAAAAAATGATTAATGCTGATGGTACCGAAAATAAATCAAAACTGGGCGCAAATGCTATTCTTGGTATCTCATTAGCTACAGCTAAAGCGGCTGCTATGGATTTTGATTTAACGCTTTATGAATACCTTGGTGGAGAAGAAGCCACACTCCTACCTGCGCCTATGATGAATATCCTTAATGGTGGGGAACACGCAGACAATAATGTTGATTTCCAGGAGTTTATGGTTTTCCCCTTAGGTGCTGAAACTTTTAGTCAAGCCCTGCAGATGGGTGCTGAAACTTTCCATCACTTGAAAGCTGTTCTGCAGTCCAAGGGCATGAACACAGCTGTTGGTGATGAGGGTGGCTTTGCGCCAAACCTCAGGTCTAATGAAGAGGCTGTCGAAATAATTCTCGAAGCGATTGAAAAGACCGGTTATAAAGCTGGTAAAGACCTATTTATTGCCCTGGATGTTGCCTCAAGTGAGATTTACGATCCCAAAACTGGACTATATACCCTAGCAGGTGAAGGCCGAACCTTGAATTCTGAAGAGATAGTTGATTTTTACGCCGACTGGGTTTCAAAATACCCCATTGTTTCCATTGAAGATGGAATGGATGAAAATGATTGGGAAGGCTGGCAGAAACTGTATGGCAAGCTAGGAGATAAAATTCAGTTGGTCGGTGATGATCTGACAGTGACGAATCCAGTAAGACTTCAAAAAGCCATCGATTTAAATGCCATGAATAGTATTCTCATCAAATTGAATCAGATTGGAACCTTAACTGAAACTCTGGATACGATTAAGCTTGCTCATGAGAACAATATGACCTGTGTTATTTCTCATCGTTCAGGCGAAACAGAAGATACCACGATTGCTGACCTGGCTGTAGCAACCGGTGCTGGACAGATTAAAACCGGTTCAGCATCTCGCAGTGATCGTATTGCGAAATACAACCAGTTATTACGTATTGAAGAAGAACTGGGTGATCTGGCCACTTTTAAAGGTCATAAGGCTTTGAATCCCAAATAAAAAAGCTGAATAGCAGAATAGTATAGTGGCTCAGAAGAGACAGACAAAATTACGTAGAACAAGACGATCCGGTGGCCTGTTTGAGAATAAGGTCGCCTGGATCTCAGGTGCTATCATCCTGTTGATTCTGATTCAGTTATTTGTATTCCGGGATGAAGGGATCTATAGCTTGCTCCGTCTCAAACAAGAGATCAAGGATATGGAAGCCCACATCAGTCGGCTTGAAGTTGAAAAGGCTGAACTGGAGAGTGATCGTGACCGTCTGCTCAATGATCCTGACTATCTGGAGCGGATTGCTCGTGAACGGTTTCGTATGGCAAAACCTGGAGAAAAAGTATTTCATGTAGTGGTTAATTCGAAGAAAGTGGGAGGGAGACGTTAACTTAATAGTCTCAAACAAGAGGGGATCATCTCAATCCTTATTCGCTCGCAAAAACTCATCCGAAAGCTTCTAATACTTTTACTATTCCTGACAGGTGTTGCCTACGGCGCTGGTCAGGACTCAGTCGCCTACGTCTATCGTCAGGATAATTTATCCACCAATAATAATCTACAATTGAACTACAAGTTTGACCTGGGGCGCAGTTCAATTCTTATTGCAGACATGCTCCGCTACAAGGTATTTGCTCATGAAAGTAGTCTCTCAAGCGGTGAACAGTACTCAGTGGAACACCTTTTCCAAGGCGACTGGTCCTGGGGGAGAAGCAAAAGTATTCGTCTTGAGAGCAAACAATATCAGGATCATCGGACTGGTTTAGCTTCAACAATAAATAACTGGGCTTTATTAGGCGGAGTCAGGAGCGATGACAACTTATCATTTTATTTTGGTGGTAGATCAGTTGAACGTTTTGGTAGAGTTGATCAGGGATGGACAACTGAGCTGGCACTGAAAAAAGCCTGGAACTCTATATCAAAGCGGTCTGAGATTCAGGTCTCAGGGAGCCGTGATCAGTTGGAAAAAAACCTTAATCATCTGGTAAGTGTTCAGGCGAATTATTTCATGCGCTTTGCCAATGTATCCACTATCAAGACTTCCCTACATCGAGAAGCCCGGCTGCAGTCTTTTTATACGGACTCTTTAGGCAGTACACAGTCACGTTATCATGAGAATCTTAATTGGCAAAATCAGTTCATTTATCGACTGAGTAAGAACTTAAAACTTTTCCACAATCTTAACTGGGGAGATCAACTCACAGAGATCAAGCAGGAGAGAATTGATCAAAGTGCTACGATAACATTTGCAGGAGAAGATCGTAAACGACTTTCGCTGACTAATGAAACCGGCCTGGAACTAAAAAATCAGAATTTTTCATCAATCTCAGCCTTCAAGGTGGAGAATGCTCAGAATAGATACTATATAGATTACGCTCACGTGTTGTATCAATTGAGGGAGGATCTTACATGGCAAATCCCGGGAGTAGTGGATTCACTATCATGGAATACCATGCTTTCAAGATTAGAGTATGATACACCTGATACAAACAATGATGATGACCGGGATGAGTGGCGAGTTAAAACTTCCCTGAGCTTCACCTGGCGTCCCAGTCCCTTTTACTATCTGGATATGGGTACCAAGCTGAGTATGTTTCATCTTATCTATTTATTCAATACTCGGAGCTCGGAGAATTACTGGAATAGGAATCTGGTTCTGTGGTCAGGTATTGGGTGGCGTCGACAATCCTGGGAGGGTGAAGGGCGAGCGCGCATCAGAAGTAACTATTTTGATTATGACTATGACGATCTGTTCATTGAGCAGGACCAACCTATTCGCAGTTTTGTTCATCGTTCACTAGATTTCCAAAAGCAGCTCACTTATCATTTTAGTCATCGCTGGTCAATTAATACTAAACTGGCTGTTCGCTGGGAAGATGAGGGACAACTGGATTGGGCAAAATTTGTACAACAAGTGACCAGTGAACGTGAACAATTAGAAATGATTGTTAAACTATTTTTCGACTACAAGGGTTGGCGGGGCTGGCTTGGCTATCTGAGCCATGAACGGATCACCAAATATTCAATTGTGAATCGGGATGATGATCTATGGCTTGGTAAAGGTCCCTTGTTGGGCGTGAATCACCATTTGGGAAGCCGCCTATTTTTGGATTTAGATGCTAGGTTTATTGCGGTGGAGGATCAAGACCG
>JAUVDF010000089.1 GCA_030595455.1 Fidelibacterota bacterium
ATTTCCAAATCTACACGAAGGGGTTTACTCATGCTTAGACACGTCCAGGGGCGACAAATCCTATCTTACGATAGACTTTACTCAGCGTTTTTCTAGCAATATACCTGGCTTGACTGGCTCCCTGATCAAGAATACCTGTCAAGTAGCCCTTCTCAGCCATAATCTTATCATAGCGTTGCTGAAAAGGTTCAAGGAAAGCAACCAGAGAGTCGGCCAACGCCCCTTTAAACTGGCTGTATTGGTGTCCTTCGAATTGGCTAATCACCTCATTCGCGCTTAAATCATTAAGTACAGCGTAAATCGTTAGCAAATTCCCAATGCCAGGATTCTGTAAAGAGTCTGGCGTAATCTCACGGGCTGAATCGGTGACAGCACGTTTAACTTTTCTTACAAGCACATCTGGAGGATCAAGTAATGAGATATAATTGTTTTCGTTAACATCCGATTTGGACATTTTCTTTTCCGGCTCCTGGAGGCTCATGATACGAGCACCTGATTTGGGGATAAATGGCTCAGGAACTTTAAAGGTTGGGCTATAGGCTTTGTTAAAGCGATTAGCGATATCTCTGGTCAACTCTAAATGCTGTTTCTGGTCAGCCCCAACTGGCACCAGATCCGTCTGATACAAAAGGATATCTGCGGCCATCAGAGCTGGATAGGAATATAAACCAGCATTAATATTATCTTCATGGCGCTGAGCTTTATCCTTGAATTGGGTCATGCGGTTTAGCTCACCCATATAGGTATAACAATTTAGGACCCAGGCTAGTTCAGCATGTTGAGGTACATGTGATTGAATAAAAATGATGTTCTCTTCTGGATCTATTCCCGCAGCCAAATACTGGGCAGCAAATGATAGACAGCGATTCCTTAACTCGGCTGGTTTCTGCCTAACAGTGATGGCATGCATATCAACAACAATGAAAATGCCATTATAGTCCTCTTGTAGATTGACCCAATTACGCATGGCTCCTACATAATTGCCCAAAGCCAGGTGCCCTGAAGGTTGAATTCCAGAAAGTAAGGTGGGTTTTGTATCTTTTTGTGCTTCACTCATTAGAGAATAATTCCGAATTAGAAGTTACGCGTGGCTTTAGTATAAATCTTAGCATATTTTTCAATATACAAATCTTTGTGATCAGGATTTAGACTATTTAGTTTTACAAAACCGGAAGCATGAATAAAATCACCATTCCCTAAAGAGATGGCAACATGGGTAATTTTCTCTGGTCGTTCAGAAAAGAATATTAAGTCCCCGGTTTTCCATTGCTTATAATCATCACTGATTTGCTCCCCGACCTCTGCCTGCTGATAGGCATCCCGGGGTAATTGAATTCCATTCAAGTTGAAGCAGGCTTGGGTAAATCCAGAGCAATCAAACCCCTTAGGCGATCTCCCGCCCCAAAAATACTGGATCCCTAAAAAATCAAATGCTGTTTGTACCAACAGCTCAACATCCATTTCTTTTCTGGGCACTCGCGGATAATCCTCAACCCAACCCCTGATATTATCGGGCAAACGTAATTGTACCCAGCCGTCCTGCTGTTTAAGAACGGGCAAACCTGACAAAGTTGTCACATCACGAAGTGCAGTAGATTGGCGATCCGGATTTTGGTAGACCGAGCTAATCTGGGCTGCCGGATAAAATAAATTGCCCGCATCCCAGTCGTCTGGTATTGCAACTACAAAAAAGCGTGCTATCCAACCTTTATATCCGTCTTCCAGACGTACATGTATCCACTCACCCTGTTCTTCGAGAACTTCAAGTTTCTCTGCCATATACGTCTGAGAAACTGTTTCAGAGCCAAATCTTGGCTCCTTATAGATGAAAGCGATACTTACGTTGGTTAACATTGTTAAAGCCAAACTGCTCCTCCTTAGTGAGGATGAATTTAATCGTGGAAGACAGTGAAACAAGGCTTGCTGGGTTGTGAGTTTCATGAGTTCAATGGGTTTGAGAGTTTGGGGGTTCTATGGGTTTGATGTGTATAGTCATGACATGTCTGAAACGACCTTCAACTGCCTGCAACTGTGTAAGACTTTTGACTTTGGACAATAAAAATACTCTCTGCATGCGGCGCCTGTCCTGGGCGAAGTCGAAGGGCGATCTCAGCGGTTCTGGAAAAGTGCCAATCAAAATAGAATGTATTCCTCAAGAAAAATAGTTTGCCCAGCTTCCAGCTTTACAGTAAATAGTCGCCATGCTGGATGAATCATCTAAACCTGTTCAACAAAATTCTGTACTACCAATCTAAATATAAATTCTAATTGATATGGACCCACTGGCACTCACCTCTGCAAAACATCGATTAATCGATCAACTACACAACTCGTGTGAAGAACATAAAAATTCATATACGAACCGCATTATTCGCTGTAAGGTAGAGATTGAAAATGTGGCTGCTATGCAGTGGCTAGCCTGCCAGTCCATTCAGGTAAAGACCTATTGGGCAAACCGCAATCAGGAATTCAAAATGGCCGGCGTCGGTATTGCACATGAAATTTCCGGGCAAGACGTTCCTGATCTTAACCAGCTATTTGATGAATTACAATCCCTGTTAAACCCCAATCATCCAAATCTCAGATACTATGGTGGATTCCAGTTTAATAAGGAAAGCCACGTGGGAAAGGGTTGGGAGAGTTTTGGGGCCTACCGTTTTATCATTCCCCAGTTTGAACTTCATCGATCGGTCAAAGGCACTTTTTTAGTTTCCAATCATTATTTTCAACCAGGTGTTGAAAACCAGCTCGAAACACTCATTGCCGATTTAGATGAACTCCAATTTGATGTGACATTGAGTGACTGGGAGGAACGGGCAGTCCTACACCGGAAAGACATTCCCAACCGAACAGATTGGGATCAATCTATCCTAACAGCCCTGGATGATATGGAGGCTGGCAAATACGAAAAAGTCGTTCTTGCCCGTAAGGCGGTTTTAACCTTTAATGACCCAGTTGATCCAGCTGCCTACCTGCTCCGTTTGAGGCGGATGTCAGAGGAAACCTTTAATTTTTATTTCCAAACTGATGAAAGTCATGCCTTCCTGGGCGCAACCCCAGAACGACTATTTAAGCGAAAAGGGCGAACGATCCATACTGAAGCTATTGCTGGTACTCGTCCCCGCGGTAAAACGACACGTGATGATGAACGTTTTGCCAGAGCTTTGCTTAATTCCGATAAAGAACTTCGTGAACACGGGATCGTGGTGGATGTGATCGATAATGTTTTGAAAAAGCATTGTAAGCAACTCAGTGTTGATGAGGATGTTGAAATTATCCGGCTCTCCCATGTACAACATCTGGGCAAGCATTTTTCCGGTGAGTTAGAAGACGATACCAGTGATGCCGATCTAATAAAAGATCTGCATCCCACACCTGCCATGGGTGGCTACCCAACGGATATTGCGCTTAAAGCCATTGAAGAACTGGAGCCATTCAACCGGGGTTGGTATGCGGCTCCCATTGGTTTCGTGGGCTATGACCATACTGAATTTGTAGTAGCAATCCGGTCTGCCCTGGTGGAAAAAGAACAAGTCTGTCTCTATTCTGGTGCCGGTATTGTTTTAGGCTCTGACCCGGCAGAAGAATGGCAGGAAATTGAAGATAAAATCAGTAAATTTCTTAAAGCCCTGGATTTATAGAACACCGCCAATTCCCCCGTAACAGTAAGACCAACAATCATATTTAGAAACTGGGTTCAACGTTGCTCAGAATAGTCTTCCAGCTTAGATTGAGCATCATGCTTAGCACTACTTTCAATCAATTAGCAAGACACTTATACGAGATCATTATATGACCCATAATCTGGCTGTCAGTGAGTTAATCATCAAGCGCCTCATCCATTTGGGGGTGAAGCATTTTGTGGTTTCACCAGGGTCAAGGTCCACTCCCCTGACGGTTGCGGTTGCCCGTAATCCTGATGCCCATGCGACTATCCACTTTGATGAACGGGGCGCTGCCTATTTTGCTTTGGGTCAAGCCAAAGCCACTGGTAAACCAACTGTATTGATCTGTACTTCCGGGACAGCTGTAGCCAACTATTTCCCGGCTGTGGTAGAAGCTTCCATGGATAATATTCCACTGATCATTCTCAGTGCTGACCGACCTCCTGAATTGATTGACGTGGGAGCCAATCAAGCCATTTTTCAAGAGAACATCTATGGTCGTTATCCCAGGTTATTTAAGAATTTAGCTCCTCCAGAAACTGCAACAGTGGGTGAAACAATTTTAGCGGATATTGATGAAGCCTGGACTGCTGCGACCAGTTCCAGACCAGGTCCGGTGCATTTGAACTGTCAGTTTAGAGAGCCTTTGTTACCAGGGGCGGGGAATGTCATAAAAATTTCCGAACCAGCTGAGATCAGAGATCCTTCGCTACCACTCAGGAAGACACAATTAGATATTTCAGTAGAGCAATTATCATTGATAACTGGCAAAATAAAATCATGTGCAAAGGGATTAATTGTTGTCGGTCGTTCAGTTAATGCACAGAGTAACAAGGCCATTATTGAAATAGCTGAAGCTCTGAATTGGCCGGTGCTAGCAGATGTTCAATCAAAACTTAGATTTCAAAAACATCCCAACCTGATCAACCATTTTGATCTGGCATTGCTTAAAGATGATCTTTCCTCATTGAAGCCGGAAATGGTCATTCACCTGGGAGGCGCCTTTGCTTCAAAGCGGCTACTCACTTATCTCAATGATCAAGAGCTTTATTATGTTTCAGTTAAGGAAACACCGGAGCGAATAGACCCGAATCATCAGGTTGATATTGCATTGCAAATGGATGTCGCTGAGTTTTGTCATGAATTGTCTAACTTTAAAAACGCTTTATCCCTCGACTCCGCTCGGGATGACGAGGAAAACTGGCTTGGAGTATGGCAAAAGGCTGAATCTAGTGTAGCAACTAGCATTGATAAGCAATTGTCGCTACCAATCGAGCTGAATGAACCTGGTGTTAGCTACCATTTATCAAAGATGATCCCACAGGAACATTCCCTGATGCTGGCTAGCAGTATGGCTATCCGGGAAATGGAAATGTTTGGCGCCCTAAACGAGTTTGATGGACGAATCATCGCAAATAGAGGTTCCAGTGGCATTGATGGTCTCTTGGCTACGGCTGCCGGCTATCAAACCGGATCGAATAAGCCACTTACTTTTCTCATAGGCGACCTGGCTGCACTCCATGATCTGAATTCACTTTCTCTGGTAAGCAATGCTAATCAACCAATCATTATCGTACTGATTAATAATAACGGCGGTGGCATCTTTAACTTCTTACCTGTGTTATCTGAAGAAGACGTTTTTGAGCCTTATTTCGGGACGCCCCACGGTTGGGCATTTGAAAAAGCAGCAGCTATGTTTGATCTTAATTACATACGTCCGAAGGATCTGCCTGAATTCCGCCAAGCCTATACCAAAGCTGCACAAGGCCCACAATCCACAATTATCGAGATTCAAACCGATCGATATGAGAACC
>JAUVDF010000186.1 GCA_030595455.1 Fidelibacterota bacterium
GATTTTCCGTGCTACAAAGATTGAAGAAATGGTAGCCGTAAAGAATGAGATCAACGCCAGTGAAAAGAACATCATAATCGATGCTGCAATGCGGGCAGCCGGAGTTGCCGGAGTCAAATCGCCAAAACCAACTGTGGTCATAGTGACCCAGGCCCAGTAAAGGGCGTCAAACAAGTTGGTGATACTACGATTCTCAGAACTGAAATCCAGCAGGTAGACTGCAGTAGCACCCACCAGCAGGATTATCCACAGGATCACAATTAGATCAAGCACGCCCTCCTCGCGGAGTCGTTTAACCCAGGCTAGCATTTCACGGAGGATCTTCATTCGACTTAAACTAAGGCAAAAGCGGAAATGATGAAGAAGTAAGTTTGCAGAAATGGTTTTGCCTGAACATGGCGCTATTTTTGCAAAGATTGGTTATACATAACAAAAAAGGGGAATATTCATCTTGAAAAAACTCGTTAATCCTTCGGCTTCCATTCTGGTTATTTTTCTATTTATTTCTGCAGCAGTTCAGGCTCAGAGTACAGGCGGTCCCTATATAGCAGATGAAAACACATTACTTCTGATGCATTTTGATGGCGACGTGACTGAGTCAGCCTCTAGTTATGCCATCAGCAACCATGGCATTGCAAAAACATACATCAACAGCCCAATCCTGGATATGGGCAATGCCATTCACTTTGACAATAGTGGCGCGGCTAGCCAATCATATTTAACGGTGGCTCATTCAACAGAGCTTAGCCTGACCAACAACTGGACAATCGAATTCTGGTTTCAAATTAACGCCTGGGATCAAACTCATAATAGCTGGCCGGTGCCTATCGTTTTACCCACGAGTGGCTGGGATGCAAATTACTATTTGGAAATCCCCGCAAGCTGGGGGCTTCTAAAATATGGATTTCACAGTAGTGCCGGTGGCCCAGTTATCTACTCTTCCTCCAATAGCATCACAACTGGCGTATGGTACCATACTGCTCTGATCAATGACTATGATAATCACACTTTAAAGTTGGCCATACGTAATGCTGACTTTCAATTAATAGAGGAGCAAACAGCTGATTATACTGCGGGAATTCCGATCTCAACCGGATCCCAGGATCTCAGAATTGGTGCAGGACTGGATACCCAACATAATTATTTCAATGGATATATAGACGAATTACGGATCAGTAATGTTGTGAGAGACTTTTCATCACCCACACCAAATGATATGTTGCCCTTACAGGCTCAAACAACCGATATTGATTTTTACTCAGCCAATGCTGATGCAGGCAACTGGACGCCAATCACCCAGGACCTCCAGCAAGAATTTATTGAACTAAGTTCGCTTTGGAATAGACCTGGAGCCCCTCCCATGCTACCAGAGGGCTCTAGAATTAAAATGGTTTTGGTCGATAGGGACAGCCTATTAACGATTGCTCCTTCAGTGTTACCCAGTTGGCAATGTGGTTTGTATGATAGCTATAATCAGACTGTATATCTTGCTCCACCGGAAGGAACAGAACAGCTTGGTTATTATGGTTCTTTTGCCTCGCTGGCAAAAAATTATCTGGCTCAGTTGATGCTGAAATATCATCTGACCAGCTTGAATAACAACTCTTCACGCTTTGATCTTTTTGAAGGATTTGGCCTGTATCGGGGAGGGTATCGGCCAGACAGGGCTGTAATTCTGCAAGCCATTAGTGATCTTGGACGCTTGCCGAGTCGAGCAGATATTGAATACAAAACCAACCTCACGACTGGTTACATGAAGGATCTTATTGTTGCCTATATCGAAGGTCAACTTTTAAGTAGAATGGCCTATTCTGGTATTTCAACCTGGATGGGTGATGATTACTGGCACCCCTATTTTGAAAACTATTTCCAAAAGCCAGAAGATGATTGTATCCAGCTTCGGGGGCAATCAGCAAACTTTGATATTTATTGTGCTGCTCAGGATGTCCAATTCCTCGATCGAATTGAAGCCCGGCTTGAGGAGAAGCTCACCTACTATTCTACGACCTATAGTATGAATATAGACCACCGTTTCAATATTGTCATCTTTCCAGATGTAGCGACTGGAATGGCCTGTATGAACTTTTTTGATAATTATAACGGAGGTGGTGGCTGGGGCGGTGATAAACTGGATGTTCTTTCACCCCTTCATTTTACTGGAGGAATTGATGAGATGATTCTCTCTATGGTTCCCCACGAGTTTTGGCATATTTTTCATCACCATATGGCCCCCCTCTATACCATTATCCCCTTCCATGCAGAAGGGATGGCAGAATTTATGACCTATGGCGCCACGACTCCAGAGTATCTGGATGCCCGTGCCACCTACATAAAATATATGATTCAGCAGTTTGAACAAAACAACGGACACGAACCCAGTTTGGCGGATTTTATGGCAGATGCTACCGGTGCGCTTTCTGTCTACACCTTTGGACAAGCCTTCTGGTTCTATATGCATGAAAACCACGCGGATCATGAAACCATAAAACTGTTTTTTAATTCAGGTAGTGACTGGACGGTCTTCAGCGAGTCCTATTCAACCATAGAAACGGGTTATAAGAATTACGTCTGGGATATAGCCGGGCTGGCCACAAGTGTTGATCAACCAGGATCACAAGCACCCAACTCATTCAGCTTGGAGCAGAATTATCCCAACCCCTTTAACCCATCGACAACGATCTCCTTTTCTTTGCCTGTGGTGAGTTCGGTTAAGCTGACAGTGTTTGATGTGACTGGACAAGAGCTTGAACTCATGATTAGTGGCGAGTTTGGGGCTGGTGTCCACCAGGTCACTTTTGTCTCTCCAGGTTTAAGCAGTGGGGTGTACTTTTACACCTTACAAGCAGACGGTTTTTCTCAGACCAGGAAAATGCTCCTGATGAAATAGGACCAGGTTACACGTAAAACTTTCTACCAATATTCTGCATACGTGATACAAAGATGATGGGTAATTCAGGATTATAATATAGATTATCTTCTTTGCTAATTTAGATCAAATACAGGAGATCCATACTATGAAAAAACTTGCAAAAGTAATATTAATAACTGCCCTGGTCGGCTTCAGCTCTGGGCTGATGCTGCCACAAACCGTACAAGCCCACTGCCAGGTTCCGTGTGGAATCTATAACGACTACGCACGGGTTCAATCCATGCTGGAAGAT
>JAUVDF010000187.1 GCA_030595455.1 Fidelibacterota bacterium
AAGCCATCACCGATTATTCCCCGTACACCTGAAATCCCTGATATTAAGATGGGCATTTTCCCTCCAAAAATTCGAATAGCCGAAGCTAAATTTGTTTATATCCGATTAAATCATCAATTGTTGTTTTTCCAATGGTGAAGGGCCGGTTTTCAATAAAAACAAAACCCTGTCGAATGTACCATTGAATAGCTAGTTTATTTTCAATCATCACGCCCAGCCAGACTCGATTTGCCCCCAGTTTTTTTGCATTATCAATACCAAACTCTAACATTTGTTTTCCCAATCTCAGTTTTTGAAATTCGGGTAGGACATAGAGCGAGGTAATAAAAAACTGCCCCTTTTCACCATTCCAATGTGTTTTACTATAGCCCACAATTTGGTCATCTGCAACAGCTACACAGCCATCAACCAGCTTTGAATCAAAAAGCCGCTTGAGTTTATCTAAAGCATAATAGGCAGTATGGAATTCTCTACGGTCTGCCTCCGGGATAAATTTGCCATAGGCATATTCCCAGGTATCCCAGGCGACCTGTTGAATTTCTGGAAGATCAGATCGTTGCCAGGGGCGCACCAGGGTCATGAATTGAAAGTGGCCCGGTACAGAGAAATTGCTAACCAGACCCAGCCAACAATAAAAGCAACACCCCCAAATGGGGTAACAGCACCTAAAATCTTAATTCCACTTACTGCCAATAGATAGAGACTTCCCGAAAAAAGCAGGATACCCAAGATGAACATGTAGCCAGTGATATTCATAGCCTTGGGAGTCATGATATCAGAAAATAATGGTAAGCTTAATAATGCCAAAGCGTGCATGGCCTGATAAAAAACAGCTTTATTCCAAACGGTTACACCATAGGAGTCTAGAATATCCTTTAAGGCATGAGCACCGAAGGCTCCCAAAGCCACAGTGAGTCCACCGAGGATTGCTCCCATAAAAGCAAAAAAATAAACTGACATAAGTTACTCCTTTATATCGCGGGCACGTTTCCGCTGACAGAGGAAATACTGATAAAAGATAGATCCTCCATACATTCGTTTTAAGGTTGTTGAAGCAGCATAGGGTTGCCGACTTTTCTTGGCTTCTAAATGCTTTTTCAGTAGTAATACCGGGTGAGTAAAATTCCAGGCCAGAGCCATGACGATAGCAGCCATACGTTTCCAGTCACGAATTAATGCTGAAAAAATAAAGGCCGCCCCTTCCAGCGCTATTCGGGCTGGTAAGACAGCTGCCAGATAAGCGGTGGGATAATTTTTTATAATCATCATCAAGTTATTACGATGGTTTAGATATTTCTTTTGATAACGATCCGGCGGTAGAGTCCATCCGGAATGATGATAAATTTTAGAAGCAGGTGCGTTCACAATCCGCCAATCAGCATTATGTAAACGCCAACACAGGTCAATTTCTTCCATATGGGCAAAGAAGTCTTCATCAAATAAACCGACTTCATCTAAAGCGTTACCCCGTAGCAGTAACGCTGTTCCACTAGCCCAAAAGATATCCCTGGGGGAGTCATAAAAGCCATCATCCTCTTCCATGGTGGTGAAGATACGTCCCAGTGCATAGGGAAAAGCCAGCACATCCATTAGTCCACCGACTCCTCCGGCATAATCAAAAACTTTTGGATTCTGGGCTGACATTATTTTGGGTTGAACACCGGCAATTTTAGGATCTGATTCCATCCGGTCCACCAAATGTTGAATCCAGTCCGGTTCGTGAGTCGTATCATTATTTAGAATAAGGTAAAGATGGGATTGTTTGTGTCTTAAGCCCACGTTACAGCCGCCTGCGAACCCCAGGTTTTCCGAGTTTTCAATGACCGTTACCTGTGGGAAGTCCCGGTGGATAGAGGCGACACTGTCATCTTCTGAAGCATTATCAACAACGACAATATCCAGGTTTGAATAATCACTAGCCGCCAGTGAACGCAGACAAGGATCCAGAACCTCCATGCCATTCCAATGGGGAATAATCACCGTCACTTTTGGTTTATTATGCTGTTGAAGTACCATAGCCTTAAAGATACACAAGAGATAAAGGGATTCAAATCATTGTGCACTCCTGATCGACTTTCTTACGAGTATTGTCCGCCTTTGCCGAAAACCCGGATATTTCCCAGCAGCAGATAACTAAAGACAAGTATTTGATTCTGTTTAATAATTTTGTAAATGTGGCAAGACTAAGGGCATACTATTTGCTAGAACAGAGATACGGAGGATTTATGGATAAAATTAATGTACGTGATTTCATGACAAAGAAAGTGGTTGTTTTTAAACCAGACATGGACATTTATGCTGCCATAGATAAGCTGATTAAAGCTGAAATCTCCGGAGCACCTGTTGTAGATAACGAGGGCAAGCTGGTTGGAATTATGTCTCAAAAAGATTGCTTGAGAATTCTAGCTAATGGTGTCTTCCATGATGCCCCTGCAGGACCTGTAAGTGAGTATATGACTGAAGCTGTAATGAGTATCGGTCCGGATACCGATATCTTTACGGTTGCTGATTTGTTTTTAAATAATGTTTATCGCCGTATTCCAGTGGTTGAAAATGATATCGTTGTTGGCCAGATCAGCCGCCGCGATATTTTACGAGCTATTCAGCATATGTCTGGGAAAGCCAGAGCCTGATCAGTGATCCAGACCGTTATTAAGAGCGGTTATTTTGATGGTATCCATCGTGCAGGTACCATTACCCAAGTTTTATCCTTCCATCCACTAAGCCAATCAATTTATAAAGGTGAGTAAAACTGTTATTGTCACGAGTTGAACTCCAAATATCTTGCCGCATGAAAATTAATACTATTACTGTAATATTAACGAACACAGGAGAGACCAAGTGAAAATCGGTATTCCCGTTGAGACGGTTTCCGGAGAAACGCGTGTAGCCATGGTTCCCGGAATGGTCACATCATTTACTCGCTTGGAGCATGAAGTTATCATCCAGAAAAATGCCGGAGCAGGCTCTTTCATCTCAGATGAAGAATTTAAAAAAGCCGGTGCCCGCATTGTGGATGATGCCCAATCGCTCTTTGCAGAAGCAGATGTGGTTTTCAAGGTTCAGCCCCCCAGTGCTGAAGAAGTAAAATTAATGAAAAATGGAGCCATCTACATGGGCTATCTCGCTCCGTTAAG
>JAUVDF010000144.1 GCA_030595455.1 Fidelibacterota bacterium
GCGATTCGACCACAGACTAAACTTATTTCAGTCAGCAGTGTCCAGTATCTCACAGGGTATCGGGCTGATCTGAAATCGATATCAGATTTATGTCACTCCAAAGGCATTCTTTTTGCCGTAGATGCCATCCAATCGATTGGCTTAATCCCCACGGATGTCATTAACCTTGGGGTTGATTTCATGGCTGTTGGCGGACATAAGTGGATGATGTCGCCGCTTGGTACCGGTTTTCTGTATCTAACAGAAGAATTACAATCAAGGTTAAAACTGGTCTACCGCGGTTACATGGGACATGAAAATCCCATAGACTTTGGTAATTTTGATCAAAAGTTGAGTTCTGATGCAAG
Source organism: Fidelibacterota bacterium (assembly GCA_030595455.1). Taxonomy (GTDB): domain Bacteria; phylum Fidelibacterota; class UBA8477; order UBA8477; family JABMPR01; genus JABMPR01. The sequence continues at coordinate 348 of JAUVDF010000144.1, forward strand.
ACGGTTTGAGCTGGGAGCATTCAATGCTGGTGGTATGGTGGGTGCTGAAAAAGCGACGGGTTTGTTATTGGACTGTGGTCTGGAAAATATTTCTCAGCATGTTCTAAATCTTAATAAGCAATTTGAAGAGGGTATAAGCGACCTACCCTATGAACCACTTTACCATTTTTCTGCCGAAGAACGTAGTGGGATTTTTATGTTTACTCACCATGATGCTAGCAAACATAAAGCAATATTTGAAGGTCTTACTGCCGCGAAAGTAAACCTTTCTTTAAGAGGGGTAGGGCTACGGATAGCGCCTCATTACTACAATACGCCTGATGAAGTTGAGCAACTCCTCGACTTACTGAAGGGCTTAGCTTAACTTTAGATTTCTTCTAGGTAACCGGGCTTAGATAGAACAATACTGCAAAAAAGTGAAAGAAGCTTCCTGCTAGCACAAATCCGTGCCAGATAGCATGATTGAACGGCAACTTTTCCCAAGCGTAAAAAATAACACCACTGGTATAAGCCAATCCACCGGCAACTAACCAGAAAAGTCCTGCTGATGGTAATGCAGCAATCAATGGTTTGATGGCAGTAATGACCACCCAGCCCATGAGAATATAGAAAGTTGTACTCACAATTTCATATTTGGCACCAAATATGATTTTAAAGGTAATTCCGAGTAACGCTAATCCCCAAATCACTCCAAATAGACTCCAGCCCCAGGGACCTCTCAGGGTTACCAGCAGAAAAGGCGTGTAAGTCCCGGCTATGAGTAGATAGATGGCAGAATGATCGAAGATCCTGAGCACTTCCTTGGCACGTTTGGATTGAAACCCGTGATAAAGGGTTGAAGCCGAATAGAGCAGGATCAATGATGTCCCGTAAATACTAAAGCTGACGACCTGCCAGGCATCGCCATACAAGGCTGCTCTCACAACTAATAAAACAAGACCAGCAATGCTTAAGCCAATCCCAATACCATGGGTGATGGTGTTAGCCACTTCTTCGTAAAAAGCTAGATCCCTTTTCATGGGGTTTTAAAGTTGTCCCACTTCATCAAAGAAATAGATAATACTCTCAATCCCCTTATGGAAATTGGTGAGGCTAAAGTTCTCATTGGGTGCGTGAGCATTCTGGTCAGGAAGACCATAGCCCATGAGCAGAACCGGTGCCTTAATTATATCAGCAAAAACTTTTACAATGGGAATTGAACCACCTTCGCGGAGGAAATCAACTTCTTTCCCAAAGGCTTTTTTCAGGGCTCGAACACCAGCTTGCAATCCTGGATTATCCAGGTCAGTGACATAACCAAATCCTCCATGCATGGCGTCAATCTCAGCTTCCATACTGTCAGGAATGAGTGACTCCACGTAGGATTTAAATTTTTGGGCAATATCCTCAGGATTCTGATTGGCAACCAGTCGCATGGAGACCTTGGCATGAGCTTCAGCAGGAATAACGGTTTTAGCGCCTTCCCCTTGAAATCCACCCCAGATTCCGTTAATATCAAAAGTAGGACGAGCCCACAGTCGTTCAAGATCCTCAAATCCAGTTTCACCAAACAAGGCAGGTGCACCAATGCTATCAGCAAATTCTTTTGGGCTGAAGGGCAGCTTGCTAAGTTTGTTGTGTTCATTGTCCGTAATGGGCAGAACATCATCATAAAATCCGGGAATAAGAATACGACCCACATCATCTTTCATCTGAGCCAGGATTTCGACTAGTGCATTAATCGGATTTTTAACCAAACCGCCAAAAGAACCAGAATGTAAATCAGTATTTGTGCCACGTAGATTGACTTGTAGATAAGCTAAGCCACGTAGACCATAAGTGATGCCCGGATAGCCTTCTCTAAACATGGGAGTGTCTGAGATAACCACATAGTCAGCGTTTAGCATATCCTCGTGATCTTTGATGAATTCTTCCAAATGAATTGATCCAACTTCTTCTTCACCTTCAAAAATAAGTTTGACATTAACCGGCAACTCACCCTGGGTCGCCAGGCAAGCTTCAATGGCTTTTAGATGGATAAAGATTTGCCCTTTATCATCTGCTGAGCCACGGGCAAAGATTTTATCCCCTTTGACTACCGGTTCAAATGGTGGCGAATCCCATAAATCAACTGGATCAACAGGCTGGACATCGTAATGACCATAAATGAGCAGTGTCGGTTTACCAGGTGCGTCCAGCCACTCGGAATACACAACAGGATGCCCGCCAGTTTCAATGACTTGAACATTCTTCATGCCAATCTTACTCATCTCGACCTTGAGTAATTCTGCCATGACCAACATATCGTCATTATTATCAGGGTTGGAGCTGATACTGGGAATTTTTAGTATATCTACGAGCTCTTGCTCAAATCTGTCATGGTTTTCGTTTAAAAAATCAAGGGTCTTACTCATTCTATTAGTCCTGTAGTTCTGCAAGTTCTTGCTGTACGAACGCCACAAGTTCCTTTAATGTTTCAGTAGAGAAATCAAATTTGATTCCCATCGCTTCCCAAACTTCAGGAAGTGGTTTCGAACTACCCAGGCTCAAGCCCTTGATATAGCCTTCCAGGGCGGCCTTCGGATCTTGTTTGTACAAGCGATAGACTTGCAGTGCACCCAGTTGGGCAATGCCATACTCAACATAGTAGAATGGCATTCCGAAGATATGCAGTTGACGCTGCCAGCCGTTGCGACGATAATGATCATAGCCTTCCCAGTTCACTAAACCAGATGTGAACCGTTGATTCAGGGCATCAAAATAATCATCTCGTTCTCCAACTGTATGGTCAGGATTTAGATAAATCCAATGCTGGAAAGCATCTACTGTAGCACACCATGGGAAAAAGGAAATGATATCTTCTAAATGCTCTCGGCGAGCGCGAATCAGATCTTTTTTATCATAAAATTTATTCCAATGTTCAGCTGTCAGGAGTTCCATACTCATAGAAGCAGTCTCCGCCATTTCAGAGGGAGTATCGCGGTAGTGAATTAGGGGCTCATTATTGGTCAGAAAAGTATGCATAGCGTGCCCACCTTCATGGCACATGGTTGTCACATTGCGGTGAGTTCCGGCGGCATTCATAAAGATGAAAGGCATACCGGTTGTTTCCAGTCCATAATTATAACCACCAGGAGCTTTGCCTTTACGTGATTCAAGGTCAAATAGATCTGCCGCTTGCATGGCTTTCAGATTTTCACCAAACTGCGGGTGAATATCACTAAAAATAGCAATGGTCTTTTCCAGTAATTCTTTACCCGTCACAAAAGGCTTAAGAGCTACTTGCCCCTCTGGTTCGCCAAGCACATCCCAGGGACGGTAATCATCAGCCTTAATCCCTAATTTATCACGATGCTTTTCCGCGATTTTCCTCGCCAGGGGAACAATGTGTTCTGCAATAGCGTCTTGAAACTCGATAGCATCTTGAGGTGTATAGTCAAAGCGCTGGAGTAGATCATGTCGATAATCACGAAAGTTATCATAATCAGCATTTTTGGCAGTTTCTACCCGTAATTTAAGCATATCATTGTATATCTGGTCCGCGTCATCTTTTAT
>JAUVDF010000165.1 GCA_030595455.1 Fidelibacterota bacterium
AAGCCTTCAATGGATTCATTGCAGGTGCCATCAATGATCTGGCCATCCTGCATGGTAACTCCAATCAATCGATCCAGATATTTTCCGGTCTGCAGATCAAAGACACCAATGTATCTAAATTTTTCAGTATTGCCGAATTGACCCTTACTGGGCTTTTCCTCAGCTACAAATAGCAAGCCTTTGGCTTCTGAGATCGCCATGCCCTCACTTTTTCGCATGATAGTGGTAAGCTCTTGTGAGGCTGCATATTCTGTATCATAAACGTAACTGACTGTACCTTCAGATTTGACTTGTTTAAATTTACGAAAACCAAAATTTCGGACACCGTCTTGCTTAAATACTTTTTTGGCCATGTCGATGACAAACACATCACCACTGCGGGAAACAATAATCCCTTGTGGCTTTATCAAAAGGCCATTGTTTTCAGGGAGATAATATTCTTCAGCTGTGACTTTTCCCTGATAGCCAATGAATTGATCAAATTCCAGGTCCGGCGTAAATCGGACTACCTGACCAACACCTTCAAGGGTTATATACACATATCCCTCACCGTCACTACTGATTCCAGTAGGCGTAATCTCTTCTTCTGAGAGTCCAAGGGTAGCAGCATTTATACTTTTAATAAGTTTGCCTGATTGACCAAAATACTGAATTCGATTATTGTCCACATCCGTAATAATAACGTTTCCGTTTTTCTGGATTTCCACATCATCTGGTTGAGCAAGTTGGTCTGGCGCTGGCCCATATCCGTTTTGGGACTCAGGGAAAAAGCCCATTGGCTCTATTGTCTTTTCTGTCGCTTTTGATTCCAGACCATTCAGAAGAACGATAACCAAAATCACAAAGCCCAGCAAAAAGGTGGTAAACCTCATTGAGATTACTTTTGGCAAGGCTAAACTCCTTGTGTTCTACAACTTTTTTTAATCGAGGTGGTCATTCTTAATAAAACCAGCCCGGAAATCCGGGCTGGTTTTAACAACAACATATTACAGCTTAAGGTTCTACTCGCGAGCCCAATTGGCAGAAAACATAGTTATACTGCCTTCACGTTCGTTGGCACTGAAAACAATACCGTTAGTAGGATGAACGCCAACACCTTCGGAACCGATTTCACTCTTTTCCATTAGGTTGTCAGCTTCCCAGGCAACACCGGCTTCTGAAATAGAATCGAAGACAGGGTTAGCTGCATCAGTGACATCATAAACAACCACAGCATGGGATTCCTGGAGTGCAAAAATAGCATAGAGGTGACCATCTTTTTCTATTACTGAACATTCTTCAGGTTCGGTACGCTTAGTAGATTTACGAGCATCACGCTGCCAGCCATCGGGAAGATCATTCTCGATGGTGTAAGGTGCTGTGACTGTACCAGCAGCAATATCCAAGACCTGGAATGTGCCATTTCTCTCGTTAGAGATCAAAGCTTGAGTTCCGTCAGGAAAGATAAACAATCCATCTGGTTCTGCTTCGTTAAGGCCAGCATCTGTTGGAAGATCTACAACTGTAACTTCTGAAGCATCAAGTGGTGCATCATTAGCATTGAAGATCAGAATCTGGCTGGTTTCCTGTACAGAAACAATAACTGTTCCATCAGCTGCAGTTTCGCAGTGTTCTGGTTCAGAGTCAACACTTAGATCAACAATATAGTCCTGTACCAATGAAGCATTTGCAATCCCGTCCTTCAAACTAATAATGGAAACACTGCCACCATGACGTGTATCTGGTTTACATGGACGATCTTCACGATCATCTTCACAAGCAACGATCAAGTAACTGCCATCTTTTGTGAAAGCAGTCCCATCAGGGTTATATCCGATGTCTGCAACAGTCACTACTGATGTAGGATCTGATAACTTAACCAATTTGATGGAGCCTTTGCCACAATCAGCTTCAGCCACACAAACAGCTATATAGTTTTCACCACCAATTAAGGGTGAAACATCAATAGATGTAAATTCTGAAGTAGCAGAACCTGTACTCAGAACTGCCAACTCAGTAAGTGTAAATGAGTTGCTAGTATAGGTGATTGAAAATAACTGATTTGTGCCAGAGGCAACAAAAACAGCCTGATCATCAGAACCTGGAACCATGCGAATGATTTCAGGGTTAGCGTCAATTGCAGTAGCAACAGACATGACTGTTTCAAGGCCAAAAGAATCGTAGGTGATTACTTCATCTACCACTTCTTCTTCGCAACCCCAGAAGGCAGCCATCAGTACCATAAGTAGTACGGTTGTTTTTTTCATTTTTCTCCTCCTTTTAAGGATATTTACGTTAATATTAAACTCCGTTATTGTTAAAATTTAAAGTTGAGTTGAAGCAGACTTTGATCATCATTGACACCCGTCTCAACATCTGAACCCGTTTCTTCATCCAGAATGTAATGTTCAACTTTAAGCATTAAATTTTCATTAATTTCCAATATCATTGACAAGGTTGTCATCGCTCTATTCCAGGACATTGCCTCTGATAGATATGCCCATGATACAAAATCACCGGCACCTTCATCGTTCTGAGCAGGACTTAGTCTTAGAATTCCTTGGCGGCCGAGTAAACGAATACTTTTCGCATGTAGAAAAGACGGTGCTTTTAGTTTATATGAACCTTCACCATAGTATCCATAGCGATTGAGAAGTCCATCTTGTGCTTCTATGTATTCTCCACGTAGGTGGAAACCGGCAATATCATAATCCACACGACCACCATACCAGTTGTGAGTTCGATCAGTTTCATCACCTCTCTCGTCATAACCAGCCAAAGACTGTTTGAGACTAGTTTTCCAGTCCCAATCATCAATCAGCTCACCGGTGAAATACCACCCTAGAGCGGATACACCAAACAGCTCTATACCGGCCTTAATACCGTATTCAAATGTCTGACCATTCTTTGGTTCATAGTCATCATAAACCATCATCTTAAATGATTTATCTTCAGCTGCATCATCAGTTCCCAGAGGACGCTTCATGGCAAAAGAAAACCCACCAACTAACTTGCCCTTATCCCCCAAAAGCAATTCTGTAACTGAATTTATGTGAGCCTCACGACCTTTCCAGAAAGCAGTACCAATCAAGGGGTATCCCTCGGATTGTCTTTTTGTGCTGACAAAGGGCCTGTTTTTTCCCATCTCAAACCTGGTATTGATTCCAGGAACATTCAAACGTGCATATTGCTTATCCACATAGGCACTTTCATCATCAAAACGATATTCAATTTGGTAATATAGGTTATCGTTGTAATTAACCCTGGCGGACAGGATGGCCATATCGATCCGCATGTGAGGACTACGATTTTTAACCTTTTGATAGGTTAAATCCTGATTAGCGAAGCCACCCTCACCTTCAACATCAATAAATTCCAGTTCAACTTCACCCCCGATAATCACATCAAGACCACTAGCAGTGCTAACAGTCATTCCCTGGCTAAAAGCCAGGAGAGGCAACATTAAAACCAGTCCTGTTATTCTTGTTCTTAACTTCATTTT
>JAUVDF010000191.1 GCA_030595455.1 Fidelibacterota bacterium
GTCACTGTGAATTAGCCCTTAGCAATAACCTGATCAATAAAGGCAACAGCATCACTAACGGTTTTGACTCCCAGAGCGGCGTCTTCATCCATTTCGATGTCAAACTCTTCTTCAAAGGCTGCTACTAGTTCAATAGATTGCATGGAATCTGCTCCCAGGTCTTCTACAAAGCGTGAGTCTTCCTGAATCCGACTGGCTTCAACTTTTAGTAACTCGACACAAACGTTTTTAATTCTTTCTAGCGTACTCATTTTATTTCTCCTGTCTTAAATAGTATTCAATTATTGTTAGTCATGGCGTATGTATCTCGGGCAATCGCCAACTCTTCGTTGGTGGGAACAACAAAAATTTTAATTTTTGAGTCTGCAGTCTGGATTTCTCCTGCTATGCCAACATGATCTGCATTCTTCTGATGATCAACGATGATTCCCAGTTGATCCATTTCAGCCAGAATGCGAGCCCGCATGGCACTATCATTTTCTCCGATACCACCGGTGAAGATGATGGCATCTACCCGGTTTAGAACAGCCAGGTAGGAACCGATATATTTTTTAATCCGATAAGCAAAAATATCGAGAGCAAGCTCAGCTCTTTGGTCACCTGCTTCGGCTTTAGATTCAAGATCACGGACATCATTGGAGGTACCAGAGAGGCCCAGAAGACCGGATTTTTTATTCAACAAGGTATCAAGATCTTCGGTGCTATAGCCTTTACGGTGCAGGTAAAAAATGATACCTGGATCAAGATCACCACTGCGACTCCCCATGACCAGACCCTCTAAAGGTGTAAGTCCCATGCTGGTGTCAACAGAATGACCATCCTTTATCGCCGCTATGGAACTTCCATTTCCCAGATGACAAGTGATCAGGTTGACATCGTATTTATGCTTCCCAAGCATCTCGGCTGTTCGGCGAGCCACAAACTGATGTGACATACCATGAAAACCATAACGTCTGATATGATGTTCCTTGTAGAAGGATTCTGGCAAAGCATAACGATAGGCAGTTTCAGGTATGGAATGGTGGAAGGCCGTATCAAAACAGGCAATCTGGGGAATATCGCCAAACATGTGCTTGGCTTCCCTGATACCAGTCAGGTTGGGTGGATTATGCAGGGGTGCCAGCTCAAAAACAGCCTCAATCCCTTGCTCCAGTTCAGCATCAACCGGCATGGATCCACCGAAAGCTTCGCCGCCATGCACCACTCGGTGTCCACAGGCATTAACCTCATCCAGTGAAACTAGAGCGCCTTTATCAGGATCTAACAACATTGACTTGATTACAGCGAAACCAGCCGGATAATCTTCAATAGCCTGATTAATTTCCTGCTCACCCTTATCAGTTTTAACTGAAGCTAAAGCATCAGTGCTGCCAACTCGCTGGATGCCACCTTCGGCCAGCACCAGCTCTTCTGGCATTTGAAAAAGTTTGAATTTAATTGATGAACTACCACAGTTGAATACGAGGACTTTCATGAGAGCACGCTTACCCTTGGGCCTGGACTGAGGTGATGGCAGAAACAGCAATTAAATCTTCCACGCTTGCCCCACGACTCATGTCATTTACCGGTTTGGCGAAGCCCTGCAAAATGGGACCAACCGCTTTAGCGTTGGCCATGCGCTCAACAAGTTTGTAGCCAATATTTGCCGCATCAAGATCAGGAAACACCAGTACGTTAGCCTGGCCGGCAACGGTGCTGCCCTGAGCTTTTTTAGCGCCAACTGCAGGAACAATAGCCGCATCAAGTTGCATTTCTCCGTCCATGTCAAAGGTAGGGTTGATCTGATTGGCTATCTCCAGAGCAGCAATAACTTTGTCAGCATCTTCGTGACTTGCTGATCCTTTGGTTGAAAATGAAAGGAAGGCGATTTTTGGATCAATTCCCAGCAGTGCTTTAGCATTTGTTCCTGATGCGATGGCAATTTCAGCCAGTTGCTGCGCATTGGGTTGGATTTGGACGGCTGAATCTGCGAAGATAAAGACTTTGTCCTTTTCACCTTGAAATTCAGGTAGGATCATGAGAAAGAAGCTACTTGGAGTAGATAAGCCTTCCTGGAATCCCACCGTTAAAGTGGCAGCCTGGATGACAATACTGGTAGCAGTGGCGACACCGGCGACCATGCCATCGGCAGCTCCCTGGTTGACCATCATACCGCCAAAGGAGAGCGGTTTACGAACCAATTTTTTGGCAATAGCTTCACGCATATCCCGCTTTTTAGCATAAATGCTGGCAAAAGTATCCAGGCGCTCATCCTGTTTACTATCGATGATTTCGAGACCGTCGAGACTTATACCCAGCTCATTTGACAGGCTTGTAACCTCAACTACATTTCCAATGAGAATGGGCTTGGCAATCCCCATTTCCAGTGCTTTGCTGGCTGCTTCGAGGATGCGTGGATCAGTGGCTTCCGGATAGACGATGCGAGCTGGTTTTGCCTGGGCTTTTTCTATAAAGTTTTGAATGATATCCATCTATAAATTCCTGATTTTAGTTATGTACAGATGATAACATGTCTAGACAAGTAAACCTAGAGTTTGTTAAGAAGATTAACTAACGACAGAGGCAATTATTATTTGAGAGCCACAATTTGGCTGAAATGGACAGAAACCCCTTTATGATAAGTTCAGATATGATAGTTTAGTGACGCTTATGAACTCAAATATGGACAATAAGATGATTGCCGCCTTCTTTGATTTTGATGAAACACTATTGGCCACAGATAGTGCCGGAATTGGCTTTAAGGTTTTGCGTGAGCAGGGTTACATTTCAAAATGGTTTATGTTGAAAATGATCGTGGTCATGTTCTTGCTTAAAATCGGTTTGATCAATGATCTGACGCTCGCCAAAGCCATGCTCGGTTTTTACAAGGGTCGCGAATTGAAGCCTTTTGTAGAGTCAGCTGATGACTTTTACCATGAATATTTAAAGCCTAATCTGGCACCCCATGTTGTGGATAAATTACGTTGGCATCAGGCACAGGGACATCAAACCGTACTGGTGACTGG
>JAUVDF010000200.1 GCA_030595455.1 Fidelibacterota bacterium
ACCGGGAAGCAGATTTTCAATTAGGGCTTAACCTGCTGTCAAAACTTACTGATGGTAAAATTCAGCTCTCTGTATCTGAAACTACCGCCACATTTTTCACAGATGTTGAAGGCGTTGAGAAACATCATTTCTCCGGTCCCCATCCAGCTGGAAATGTTGGAGTACAGATTCATCATATTGATAGACTACTGGCTGGCGAGATTGTTTGGTACATTTCTCCTCGCCACGTAGCCCAGATTGGTAGTTTTTTAAGCAAAGGTGAATATGCTGGTTCTAAAACATATGCTCTGACCGGTTCTCAGTTGAATAATACTTTTTATGCTACCGGTATCGAAGGTGCTTTGGTTTCAGATTTAGTAAGTGACCCGATTGAAACAAATACGAATCGTGTCATTTCAGGTAATGTTCTGACTGGTCAACAGACGAATAAAGCTGGCTTTGTCGGATTTTACGATGATATGATCACGGTTATTCCTGAGCTTAGTGGTCGCCGCTTTTTAGGCTGGCTACAACTAGGATTAAATTCAAACAGCTTTTGGCGACTATTCCTTTCTAAACTCACTCCAGGGAAAAAACTTGCTCCTACCACTGATATGAATGGTGAAGAGCGAGCATTTGTTTCCACCGGAGAGTATGAAAAACTGGTTCCCATGGACGTTTTACCTGTTCATCTCTGTAAAGCCATTCTAGTGGAGGATATTGAGCTCATGGAGCAATTGGGCATTTATGAAGTAGCCCCGGAGGATTTAGCATTGTGTAGTTATATCTGTCCCTCGAAGATTGAGTTCGGTGATATTATCGAGCAGGGCGTTATTGCCATGGAAAAGGAGGGCTAAGCGATGCAAGCACTCGTACGCTTTCTGAATAACATGGATGTCAAGATTAAGAACGGTCCTTTTAAGGTCTTCCACCCCATGTATGGTGCCATTAACACCATGCTTTTCACCCCTGGACATGCAACCAGCACTGGACCTCATATTCGTGATTCCATCGACATGAAACGCTTTATGGGCATTGTGATCTTTGCATTAGTTCCAAGTATCCTGGTCGGTTCTTACAATGTAGGTGCTCAGGCAGGTGTTGAAGGTCTATTTGCCGCTTTCATGTTTGGCTTTCTTAAACTACTGCCAATCATTGTCGTAACCTACGCCGTGGGACTTGGCTGGGAAATGATCTTTGGCCACATTAATGGACACGATATTCATGAAGGATTCTTAGTTACCGGGATTCTACTACCACTAACCCTTCCTCCAACTATTCCCCTCTGGCAGGTGGCCGTTGCTGTTTCATTTGGAACGGTAATCGGTAAAGAGGTCTTTGGTGGGACGGGAATGAATCTTCTAAACCCAGCTCTAACGGCTCGTGCCTTTCTATTCTTCACCTACCCCGGAGATATTTCCGGTGATAGTGTCTGGGTAGCACTGGATGGTTTCACAGGAGCAACTCCTTTAGCCGCTGCCGCTGCGTCAACTGGTTCAGCTGTAGATGCTATGAATGCCGCTGGCTTCACCCTGGATAAAATGTTTTTTGGTTTCGTGCCGGGAAGTATTGGTGAAACCTCCACCATTGCCATCCTGATTGGTGCGGCTATCCTACTCATTACGGGGGTAGCTAGTTGGCGAATTATGCTGGCAACTACCCTTGGAGCTTATGGGATGGGGTTGCTAGTCCAGTTCTTTGGCGCTGATGCTGTTGGTGGCATGCGTACTTTACCAGCCCATTACCACCTGGTGTTAGGCGGCTTTCTGTTTGGAACCGTCTTTATGGCTACTGACCCTGTTTCTGCCGCCGGTACCGATGCTGGCAAATGGGTATATGGAATCTTGATTGGCTTCATGGTCATACTTATAAGAACTTTTAACCCTGCTTACCCTGAAGGTATGATGCTGGCCATTCTATTTGGGAATGTCTTTTCACCGCTGATTGATCACTTTGTGGTTAAGGCGAATATTAAAAGGAGGCTGAATTATGGCAAGTAAGCCTCGCATTACCAAAGCCTACACGCTGGGTTTCGCAGCAGCGATCACTATGGTCTGCAGTGTTTTATTAGCTTCTGCTGCCACTCTGTTAAAGGAGCGGCAAGATCAGAATGTCCAATTGGATATCAAATGCAATATCCTGAGTGTCCTGGAATTAATAGACAGTAAAGAGATAGAAGCAGAACAAGCATTCTCTCTGTTTGATGACAAGACCGTGAGCTTTGTCGTAAATCTTGACGGTCAAAAGGTTAGCGGTCAGAAGGCTGAGGATATTGATCCAAAAGCTGATCCCGACCTGTTACCAGTTTTTGCCCGGAAGGATGGTGCTGTGCTTACTGCTTATTGTATCCCCATACAGGGTAAAGCACTATGGTCAACCGTGAAGGGCTATATCGCCCTGGAGCAAGACCTGAACACAATAAAAGGGATTACTTTCTATAGTCATGGTGAGACCCCTGGTTTAGGTGGAGAAATTGACAAGGAATGGTTTACTGAAGCTTTTAAAGGTAAATCAATTCTTAATGATAAAGGTGAAATCGTTTCCATCAAAATTGTCAAAGGCAAAATGCGAGAAGGTGAACAAGATCCTGAGCATAAAGTTGATGGCATTAGTGGTGCAACGTTGACGACTAAAGGCTTAAATATTTTCATCAAAGCTACGCTTGAAAAATACGAGCCTTACTTCAAAACCGTTCGGGGAGAAGCATCATGAGCTTGCTGAATAAAAAGGATATGGGATTCCTCAAAGATCCCCTCATGGACAACAACCCCATCGCTACCCAGGTTTTGGGCATTTGTTCAGCTCTCGCCGTAACTGTTCAGCTACAGACAGCGATTGTAATGTCGCTGGCCGTGATCGCTGTGCTCTCCTTTTCAAA
>JAUVDF010000158.1 GCA_030595455.1 Fidelibacterota bacterium
GCTTGATGCCAGTCACGGATTTCTTTTTCGTATTCAGAAATCTCAGCTGCCGGCTCTGGTATGGTTGACACACAGGCCAATAGCATAAATATGATCACTGAGGTGAATAGTTGAATTCTCATGAATCATCAACTCCTATTCTACTATTATAGTGTTCAGACATGGGACAAGCTAAAAGATTAAGACGGATCATGCAATGGGCACCCCAGGTTCAACTGGAGTTCCATTATTAGCTAGACAGTAAACTTGTTTTGCAATATCTTCTCTGAATTCAATAGGGGGAATTATGCACACCATCAAATCGATTAAGGCTCTGAGCTGGTCGAGCAATAGAATTACAAGCAAACAAAATATGGGGACTATCATGAAATATTCACTGCTATTTCTATCACTAATTATACTATTTGTGGGTTGTGCCCCTGTACCTGAAACAACGGCTGAGCAGACTCCGCCTATCGCCCGAGTAGAAAATATCGATAGCGAATATTGGGGAGTCAAGGTTGATGATCCTTATCGCTATATGGAGAACCTGGAAGATCCCTATGTAAAGCAATGGATCAAAGGACAGGCGGACTATAGTGCGAATATCTTGAGCAACTTGCCGGCACGCCAGAACCTATTAAATCGACTACAGGAACTCGATTCTGGAAAACCTTTTAGCACCTATAGCTATACTTTTCTAAATGATGGCTCACTCATCTTTAAAAAACGCAATGCAGGAGACAACCTTTCAAAACTATATATTCGAAATTCAGCCGGGGATGAGAAGTTACTTGTCGATCCGGAACAGGTTCTGGCAGAAGAAGGTGAACATTACTCGCTCTGGAGTTACAGCTCATCAGTGGACGGTGAGTATATCGTTTATGGCCTTGCTAAAAGTGGATCAGAGGAAACCGTACTCCACATTCTAAACATAAAAACTGGCAAACATTTGACAGAAACCATTGACCAGCTTGAAACCGCATATAACAAGCCACACTGGCTGCCCGATGGAAGTGGTTTCTTCTACAGCCGCCGTCAGAACCTCTCTGAAGATGCCCCTGCAACGGATATTTATAAAAACACTAAAGTTTATTTTCACCGTTTGAATACATCTGTGGAGCAGGATCAGCTTATTGCTGGAGTCAATCTCTCAGATCGAATGCCCCTCGGAGAAGATGATTTTCCTAGCATTTACATGCCACAGGGATCAGACCATGCCGTCATAAAGGTCAAACTCGGTGACTCCAATGAGCTTACCCTCTATACAGCACCCATCGAAACACTCCTCAAAGAAAACATACCATGGAAAAAAATATGCGGCGTGGAAGACGAAGTAAGCAGTTATGCTGTCCACGGAGACAACATCTTTCTAAAATCGGCAAAAAATGCACCACGTTTCAAGCTGATCCAGACATCGCTCCTCGATCCTGATTTAATAAATGCAAAAACAATCGTTCCGGAGCGTGAAACGGTGATCACTTCTGTAACAGCTTCAGCTAAGGCGCTCTACCTTGGCGTTACTGATGGAGGTTTCAACCGTATACTGCGTATGGACTATGCTGCAAGCGCCAACATTCAGTCAATGGATTTACCCAACCAGGCCTCTGGTTGGGTGACCTATGCGAATCCTGGTGGGAATAAAGTCTTGATACGGACCAGCTCCTGGACCAAAGGCGGTGCGGTCTACTCGTATAACCCTGGCGATAATTCTTACCAAGACACAGGTTTATTACCCAAAGGTGAATTTGATGATCTGGCAGGATTCGAATCCATGGAAGTGAAAGTTAAAAGCCACGATGGGGTTGAGGTACCGCTGTCAATTATTTATAAAGCAGACATTGAATTGAATGGGAAAAACCCCACACTGATTAAAGGATATGGTGCTTATGGCAGCATTTCGTCAGTTTATTTTAATCCATTGAATATTGCCTGGCTTGAGCGAGGCGGAATTTTGGCTATTGCCCACATCCGAGGCGGCGGTGAATATGGCCAGGCATGGCACTATGCCGGTCGAAAAGCGACTAAACCAAACACCTGGAAGGATTTTATTGCCTGTGCAGAATACTTGATATCAGAGGGCTATACATCTCATGAATTAATCGCTGGACAGGGTGGTAGTGCCGGTGGTATTACCATTGGTCGCGCTATTACCGAACGCCCAGATCTGTTTAAAGGTGCCATCATCAATGTAGGTTGTCTTGATGCTGTACGTGCTGAAACAACTACCAATGGCGTTCCGAATATCTACGAGTTTGGCACAGTCAAGATAGAAGAGGAATTCAAGGCACTGCTTGCCATGAGTTCCTATCACCAGGTCAAGCAGGGAAGTAAATATCCTGCTGTGTTACTGACCCATGGTATGAATGATCCTCGGGTTGATCCCTGGAATTCTGCCAAGATGGCTGCTAGACTTCAGGCAGCCACAGCCAGTAGTAATCCAACTCTTTTCCGAGTTGAGTATAGCGCCGGACATGGAATTGGTTCAACACGCAAACAATATTTAGAAGGCCGTGCTGATGAGTGGGCTTTTCTATTATGGCAGTTTGGTATGTAACAATTCCTGTTAATACCTAAGCATAGTATATGTTTGAAATAGTAGGGGCGTGTCAATAGGCACGCCCTTTTCATTGCAAACGATCCTCCACTGATTCATATTGAAGAAACACAACGGGAGCCAAACATGCGAATTAAACTCAGCTATTTATTGACCATCATTATGATGCTAACGGCTGTAAACGTCATTGCTTTCAGTAAAAATGATGATCAAATCAAGTATCACCTGATCAGGCTTGACGATATGGGCATGTCCCATAGTGTTAACATGGGTGTCAAGCAGGTGATTGAAACTGGAATCCCAGTATCAGCTTCAATCATGTTTACCTGCCCCTGGTATCAGGAAGCGGTCGACATCCTCAAGGAACACCCTGAAGTAAGTGCCGGTATTCATCTGACCCTTAATGCTGAGTGGAAAAACTATCGCTGGGGTCCCATCGTAGGACGGGAGGCCGTTCCAAGTCTGGTTGATGAGCATGGTTATTTTTTACCAGCTCGTTCCCTCCTGTTTTCACGTAATCCAAAGGTCTCTGAGATCGAAAAAGAATTGCGCGCTCAAATAGAACGGGCTGTCAGTAGCGGGATAAAAATTGATTACGTTGATTACCATATGGGTGCTGCTGTTCAAACCCTTGAACTGAGAAAAATTGTTGAAGGTTTAGCGGCTGAATATGACCTGGGAATGGTCTACTACCTGGGTGAAAAATCATCCAGTGCGACCTATTTTCCGGTTTTCGATGCCAAACTCGATTCCCTGCTGAGTAACATAAACAGCGTTGGACCTGGTATTAATCTCCAGGTCGTCCATGTTGCTACTGACACGCCTGAAATGCGAGCACTGGTCGATCTAAATACCTTCGGCCTGAAAGACATGGGCTTACATCGTGCCAGTGAACTGGAGGCCATCATTTCCCCTGAATTTAGAAATGCGCTGAAGGCCAATAACATCAAATCCATCACCTATCGGGATCTGATAGAAATGGTAGGTTTGGAAAATATGCAGCGTCCGGAACCAGACAAATAAAGCCATACTCAATTAGCTAATAGCAAGGTTAGACTTATGAAATCAACCCCAGTTATTGATATCCAAACCAAACACGTGAGTATCAGAGCTTTCACAGATCAGCCTATTGAATCTGAAATGCTGGACTCCATTCTGGAGGCCGGACGGCGCTCACCTACCAGCAGTAATATGCAAGCTTACAGTGTGATCGTTGTTAAGAACCCAGC
>JAUVDF010000096.1 GCA_030595455.1 Fidelibacterota bacterium
GTGGGTTGACTAAATATGGGTTTTGATAGAGCTGTGCTTCCAATGTTGAATCAGGCTGCACTATAGGGGCGTCTAGCAGAAGCTGATAGGTTTCCAGGTTAACCTGTGCATCCCGATAGGGTGCTACTAAGCGACTGATCATACTTAGCTTTAATTTTAAATTCCCTGAATATTCAGGATTCAATTTGAGTAAGGCGCGCATGAATTTTGTCCGTTTGCGAATTTCATGGATCGCTAGCGCGGGTTGCTCATCTATTTTAGAGAGGAAATTTTGTAATTCTGTAAATAGAAGACCGATTTTTTCATTGAGAGTCATGTGCCAATATACACGGGGGCTTTGCTGAAGCTATTAGTTGGATAATTTTTCATAAAACTAATTATTTGTGAACACGCAACTGATAGTATGTTACCACCAACAATTGATTGTTGAATTGATCCATTCTGTTAATAGATTAAAACATGAGTCAAAAGATGTGGGGAAATTTTGCTGCAATACTTCGTGTATTTTCAAGAGTAACGGTACTCTCAATTTTCATTTTAATCTTAGCCATTCAAAACATGAGTATGATTAAAACGGTTCATGCTTTTAGTGGAGATGCCTGTTCTTGTGGTTGTGAGGATGATGGAGGCGCTTGTGACACCACCTGTTGCGCTACCGAAAGCTTTAGTCAGTGCGAATGCAGTGAGCCACATCAGGATGTTGTTATCTTCATAATGCCAG
Organism: Fidelibacterota bacterium; assembly: GCA_030595455.1. Lineage (GTDB taxonomy): Bacteria > Fidelibacterota > UBA8477 > UBA8477 > JABMPR01 > JABMPR01. The sequence continues at coordinate 722 of JAUVDF010000096.1, forward strand.
GATCACTTGATAACTTTCTTCAGACAACTGAATCATTAGGGAATATGTACCTTCCAATGGCCTATTTTCATGAATATAAAAATGGGTTTTATGAATCCCTGTTAATAGAACCACCAGCACCCGTCCCCATCGCATAATACACCAACAATATGAAATAGAACTCTTTCAGTAGAGAGGGGAATACTCGGTAGTCTTTAGCATCCTGTAGTTGATGGCTGCAGTGAGTTGTTTTAGATGAATCTCAGTGAGCACATCACTGTTGATTGATATCTGGGACTATGCATTGATCCGGATATCCCCATGTTAAGAGCGAATCTATTTCAGAATTATCAAATCAAAATTGGATACTGTTAGAGAATTCTAGCAGCTAAAGGTGCCGTATTTTGGTACTGAAAGGTGTATTGTGAGTTTTAGTAATAAAATTGTTTTGATCTCCCTCTTTTTTGGGGTCAGTTTTTTAATCGGACAAGATGGTGGGACTGTCCTGGGACATATAACTGACGCTGAAACGGGTGCTTCATTGGCCAATGTCCAGGTCTTTATTAAAAGTATTTCTGCTGGTGATATTACTAGTGAAAAAGGTCAGTTTAAGATCACAGATGTGAAACAGGGAAATTATAAGATTAAAGCCAGCATGATGGGATATCAAACAGAATCGATGAAGATCATGGTGGTTAATGGTTTAGAGTCAAAAATATCGTTAAAATTAAAACCTATAATCCTCAAAGCGGAAAAAAGTTATGTAACTGCTACTAAGATGTCTACGACTATTGACAACGTTGGTGGGTCAGTCTATATGATTCATGAAAGCGAGTTACGACAGAGTGATAGTCGCAATGTACAAGACATTCTCGTTCGAGTACCTGGTGTCTTTAGTCAGGATAAATTCCATAATGAGCATAATATCATCACGTTCCGTGGAGTGGGTTTACATACCTATGTAACGCGCGGTATCCTGATCCTGGTAGATGGTATTTCAATCAATGAAGCCATGGGGCGCTCAGTCTTTGAGGGAATCAACCTGGAAAACGCTGAGAAAGTGGAGATTCTAAAAGGACCTGTGTCTGCATTATATGGACCTAATGGCATCACTGGCGTTATCAATATTGTCACAAAAAAAGCACCAGAAGCACTGGAAGGTTCCCTGAGTTATACTGGTGGTGCTTATAACTCCAATCGATACTCTGCTCACGCGGGGGGGACTTTGGGTAAGGTAGGTATTTATACCAATGTACTGCTCTATTCCTCTGATGGATATCTGGATCGGAATACTTTTGATACTAAAAAAATCAATACTCGATTCTCAACTGAGCATGAACAGTTGGGATCACTGGATGCAACTTTTGATTACGCTGAGTCTGTGATTGATTATTCCGGTTCGCTAACACGGACACAATACGAGAATAGTGAAACGGTTAGCTCAAGTAAGTATACTGGCAGTGACATGCAACTTACCCGTCTGGGAATCAGAAATTCAAAAGATTTTGGTAAGGGCTATAATCTAACCAGCAATCTGTATTATCGGAGTCGTGTTGATGCTGGGCACTATATGGATATTCGTTACGGAGAGAATGTCCTAAGCCTGATTGGTGGTGAGGTTCAGTTGCACTCCAGAGTGTTGCAAGATAGAGTAAGACTCGTAACGGGTATCAGCCATGACCAGGAAACAGGACTGTCAAAATCTTACAATCGTGATGCTGATGGAATTGTAACAGATCTCACAGGTGATGGGACAAGTATTTACCGAATTACCGGCACGTATGCCCAGGCAGATATTTCCATATTAGCCAACCTGACAACAACCATAGGTGCTCGCTATGACAATGTCGCCTATGACTGGGAAGATAATTTTGAACCCGATAGCACAAATACCTCTGATGGGACAAGTATTGGAGCACTGAGCCCTAAGTTTGGGGTTGCCTATAATCCACTAGAGCGCTTAACAATTTTTGGGAATTGGGGTCGTGGGTTTAATCCACCTGAGATGGATAATTTGTTCAGTTCTGATCCGGAGAGTAACCCCAATCTGAAACCGGAATACCTGACCAATTACGAGGTTGGAGTTCGCGGTAGTATTGGATACCGAGTTAACTACCAGGTTGCAGTCTTCAAAATGGATTATGTAGATCAGATAGTGCATGATGAAGAAACAGAATTCTATGAGAATATTGGAGATACGGAGCATAAAGGACTTGAGACTTCCATCAATACCATGCTCCTGAAAAATATGATGGTTTATCTAAACTATTCCTATCTCAATGCCACTTTTACAGACCATCCTGATTATGAAGGTAACAGGCTGGTGAAAACACCGGAGCATCAAATCGGTACAGGAATTAGACTGACACTCTTTGACGATCTGGTTGTAAATCTTGATTACAAGTGGATGGATGAGTACTTCATGGACAATGATGAGATAAACGTATATGGTGGTCATAGCATGGTAAATGCTAAGCTACTCTATAATTACAAACGCTACCACGTTTCTTTAAGCATTAATAATGTGCTGGATGACCATTATGCTTCCTCAGCATCTGCACGCTATGCAATTATCAATTATCGAACCAGGGAATATGCCTGGATCGAAAGTTTTTATCCAGGATGGCCGCGTAACTTTAGCATGTCATTTGGAATCAACTTTTAGGGGTTATGGGCTTTGAAAACAATTATTAGCCTTCTCATTTTATCGGTATCGATCCTCTCTGCAGGGATCGATACGGGTGCAATGTGGTTATCGCAGATACCGCCATCAGAGCGAGCAAAACAGATTAAACCAGCTGGCATGCATCGTTTACCATCTATTAAAAAGAGGGGTCGTGGTCCTACTACTCTAGCATTGTGGCTACGTCAGGGAGACTCAGTTTTGGAGGCTGACTATCCTGATCAACATGGTTTTGATCATCTTGAAACAAAAATTCTCTCCCCCCAAAGCCAGGCCGTTAAACATGCACTTACGAAGGTTAATGGTGGACTAGAATTAACTTTTGTCGGCCCTGAAGAAGGCTTCTATAATGCCTATCTAATCGGTCAGAAACTTAATAATGAAATTTTACAGATATCTACGATCCAGTCAGAATTAATCAACCATAGTTGCCGAAATGGCCATGATCACGTATCCCGGAATATAGGATCGATCTATGGCGAAGAGATTCCCTTAGAAATAATCCGAACTCGCGTTCAATGGGAAGATTTCCACACCTTTATAAAGTCGGGAGATGATATAGAATACCAGCTTCTACTCTATGGTCAGCCAGTCCAGGGGGTGCAGGTGACGCTTACGACTCATCAGGGTTGGCAAAAATCAAAGCTAACCAATGCTGAGGGTAAGGTAAGTTTTGAATTTATTGGAGAGTATTTCGATCGAGATAAGGAATTCCATAGCCGAGATATATATCATTACCTGTTGGTCGCTAATTATACAGTGTCGGAAGCGGGGGAGTATCAGGGACAGGCATTCCAACAGACTAAATATCAAACCACTGTATCTGAGAAGTATAGAGCTGCTACAGAGATATATACCTCAACCGTATGGGGCTTGTTTACAATGTTATTCACAAGCGTAGTGATTGGACTAGGAATATTTATGTACCGTCGCAGAACTACGAGGCAATACAGAGAGGTCGTATTTAGTGAAAAAGATTAGCACTTTCTTAAATAATGGTGACATCAATCGTTTCCGGGTTATTGTACAAATATTAACCTTTATTCTGATCATGTATGGTGGTTTGGCTCATATTTCTGTCAGTGAACGCATCCCCACCTTTGCTTGCCCCTATAATCCAGCCAGTGGTGGTACTTGCTATCTGATAGCGCTACAACACCAATTCCATACAACCTGGACTAATCTGATTAGCTTTAGCGGAATAGCTATCCTCAAAGGTCTCGGGCTGTTTTTGTTGTTTTTCCTCTTTTTAAACAAAGCCTGGTGTGGTTTTGTTTGTCCGCTGGGAACCATTCAGGATTGGATTACCGCCCTACGGCGTAAAATGGGGTTTCGCTTTGCTCATTATCATGATCACAATGTCAAGAAGCTCAAGCTGTTCAAGTACATCCTGCTAGCGCTCTTGATCATTATTTCGCTGGGTATGAGTAATGCACTGTTAGGCTTCCCACTCATCTCCCATGATATGGCTTCACCCTTTTGTCAAATATGTCCTGGACGCACCATCTTACCACTATTCGCTGGTGACACCAGTCAGCTGGTTATCGATTTTAGTTCAACCACTACTCTGGTAATGTCGGCCTTAGGCATGATGATAACTGGAATGTTTCTGGTGGGAGCATTTGTGAAGAAACGCTTTTTCTGTCTGTTTTGTCCCATGAGTGCTCTCCAGTACCTGTTTTCAAAATTTGCTTTCCTGCGTTTGACTAAAGATGGTGACAAATGTACCAAATGTGGCAATTGCTCACGAGTATGTGATGTAGGGATTAATGAAATTGCTGATGATGTGGTCAGTAAAAATATTGTGACTGAAGATTGCATGATGTGTTTCAAGTGTGTTGGTGCTTGTCCAGAGAAG
>JAUVDF010000025.1 GCA_030595455.1 Fidelibacterota bacterium
GCAGCCAGAACATGCTCGGTTGTATGAATTCTGGAACCGTTGTGTTCCAGAGTTGTTCCTCGTGAAATATCTACTACATGGTCAATATCAGCTGGTATTGGCTTAGCATTAGGAACATCTGTTCTTAAAAAACGAATGCCCGTATTCTGCGCAGCGGGCTTAAAAGTCATCCTTGTTTGAACACCAGTATGTAGTCCAATACCTGCAATCGAAACGGCTTTTTTAATACTTCTCTGATTTTCTCTTCTATCCTGCATCTACCTCAAATCCTTTATATCCCCACTGAGCGTCCACTTAGGATTTATTTACTTGTTTTTCAAGTGTTTTAACAGCTTTATAGAGCTCGGGTAATTTTTGAATAATGGCCTCAATTCTTAATTCATCACGGTGAGGCCGCGCCGGAAAGCCACTCACCATGGTTCCATCTGGAACGTCTCTGGTAACCCCTCCCCGGGTTGCAATAGAAACATCGTTCCCAACTTGCAGATGACCTATCACCCCGCTCTGGCCACCCATCTGAACCCTGTCACCAAGTATTGAGCTACCGGCAATGGCTACCTGTGCAGTCAGAAAGCAATTTTTTCCGATGCGAACGCTATGGGCGACGTGTACCAAATTATCCAGTTTAGTGCCGTCACCGATCGTCGTGGCTCCTATCGATCCGCGATCAATCGCACAATTAGCACCAATCTCAACCTGCTTACCCAGGACCACATTCCCGGTCTGGGGGATTTTCTGAATCTCACCTGATTCCACGGCAAAGCCAAACCCATCACTACCAATAACAGTACCACTATGGATGATGCAATTATCACCTAAAATACTTTCTTCATAAAGGACCACGTTAGGATAGAGATGTGTGTTATCACCCAGTTTCGAATTCTGGCCAACGATAACATTGCTTTCCAAGATAATATTCTCACCCAGGTCAACTCCCTTACCAATCGTCACACCAGAACCGATTTCTGCAGAATCAGGAATAGTGACATCAGGGTCAATAAGTGCTGTAGAATGAATCCCGGGTTGGCACTCTCTTACTTTTTGATTCAAGAGTTTCAAGGCCATTAACATACTCTGTTGCGGGTTGGGAGACCGCAGTAGATTTGGGTATTCAATATCCATATCCTCAGGCACAATCAAGGCTGCTGCCTGAGTAGATTTGGCATATTTTAAATATTTAGAATTTGACAGAAAGGAAACTTCCTGTGATGTAGCTACCTGGATCTCATTAAGTCGTGAGATTTCAAGGCTTTCATCACCCTCGAGTTTGACACCAAGGGCTTTTGCAAGTTCTCCTAGTTTTAAAGTCACAAGAATGACTAACTCCCTATTTCTGGAGCTCCTTTAAAACTTTTTCAGTTAGATCAAATTTATCCTGGGCATAAAGAACATTTCCAGCGACTGTATCAAAAATGAAGTCGTAACCGCCGTCTTCTCCGACCTTTTTAATCGCTGAATTAATTTTCTGAAGGACTGGGTCTGCCAAAGATTGTTGTTTTTGGTAGAATTCACCTTGTGGGCCTAATTTCTCCACCTGGAACCGTTGAATCTCCTCAGCCAGCTTACGCATCTCGTTCTCTTTAGCGCCACGGTTACTTTCAGTCATAAGGAATTTTTGGCGTTCATATTCCTTCTGTAAACTGTCCAGGGATTCTGCCATATCGTAATACTGTTTTTCAAGTTTACGACCTTCAACTTCAAGTTTGCTCTGTGCTTCACGAAACTCTTCGAGATTAGCCAGAATATACTCTGAGTTTATATAGCCAAATTTCTGGCCAAAAGCGGCAACGGACAGAGTCAGTAGTAAAATCAAACGGATTGTAGCTTTGTTCAAAACGGTATCTCCTTAACCAATTATATACTAAAATTGCTGGCCGAAAATGAAATGATACTCCGGCGATTTCCAGTCAGGTACAGGGTCGTTATCAAATCCCCAACCAATATCAATACCTAACATACCGAGCGGCGGCATGATAACACGACCACCAAACCCAGCTGATCGTTTCAGATCAAATAAATTACTTGTTTCAAAATCATCCCAAACATTTCCTGCCTCGGCAAACCCGATCAGATACATCATGGGGTTGGGAGACAAGAGGAAGCGCAGTTCCATTGTATACTTGAAAGACGCCATCCCACCAAAGTAAGCATCACCGTCCAAGGTTCCAACAGATCGTTCTGCATAACCACGTAGAGCACTTCCATAGATCAAACCAGCACCCCCCATAAAAAAGTACTCATCGTAGGGGATAATGTGGGTTGAATCCAATTCCAATGGATGGAGAAGTCCTCCCTCAAGATAACTTCTCATCGCGAGTTTATCTTTCCAAAGGGGCGTGTACCACTCAAGACTAGCTTTCTGTTTGAAAAAGCTTTCGTTTCCACCGAGTAAGTCCCCACTGTAGAGTGTATTTAGCGATAGAACAGAGCCCGATGTTGGGAACTCAGGCGCATTTCTGGAATCTCTGGTAATGGTCTGTGATAAGCTGATACCCGAAGTTTGTTCTAAATGGGCTGGATTTACACGATCAAAAATACTTTGATAATAGACCTTATCCAGATCGTACTTATCCACGGTGGCTCTAAGGGTCCAGCGACCACGGAAATAATTGTCAGGCCATTGGAAGCGACGACCAAACGTAACCGTTCCACCGATAGTGTGGACATCATATGGTGTTGAATAGCTTGAGGAATAGCTGAAGTAGGAAGTATTTGTCGACTGGCTCCGATCCTGATTAAATAAACTGATTCCTAACAAGTTCGGAGTATTAAACAACCATGGCTCGACAAAACTTATGGATAAGGCCTCATAACTATAGGCACGCTGGAAATTGAAGGTAAGCTGTTGGCCATTTCCCCGAAAATTCGGGAATTGAAGCCCAACTGTACCAATAAATCCATCTCGCTCACTATAACCAGCACTCGCTGTAGCAGTCCCCGTATTCTTCTCTTCCACTTCAAAGACCAGATCAATTTCATCATCATCGTAGGGAATTACATCGGGGATCACGTTTCCAAAATAATTCAGAATCATAATTTCGCGTTGTGAACGCATGAGCGCAGTTCGACTGAATAAATCTCCAGGAAAAATCCTTAGTTCCCGGCGGATAACATTTTCCTTGGTCTTACCATTACCAACAATTTTGATATGGCGAACATGTACTGGGTTCATTTCCTGTATATTTAAGGTCAAATTAACCGTATCTGCAGCAACTGGCATTTCAACCGAGTTGATCTGAGCATATAGGTATCCTTTGTCCATGTAGGGTCCACGAACTCCAGTTTCGATAGCTTCCATCAGTTTTTCTGAGTTGTAGGTATCACCACGGGAAATACCGAGAGCTGCCAAAATATCTATAGTCTCAAAAACCGTATTACCGGTAATCTTGACATCGCCATAGTGATATTTTCCACCTTCGTACAAGTCAATCCTAAAGAACATTTTCTGCAGGTCTTCAGAGTAATAGATGCTATCACCCAAAACTTCAGCATCACGATAGCCCATAGCATGCATATTATTCTCAATAGCCCGCTCATCTGTGCGAAGATTGTCGATTGAGAACTCTGTTTCAGCCCAGAACTTCCACCAGCGTTCCTCTTTAATACTTTCCATCTTTTTTTTCAACTTACGATCAGAAAGCTGAGTATTTCCAGTAAAATAGATTCCACCGACAGACACTTTTTTCTTTTCGGTAATTTGAAATTTAACGCCACGCGTATTTTCTTTGGCACCCTCAAAAGTGGTTGGCTCAATCTCTGCCAGCAGATAACCTTCTTCATAATAAAGATTCTGAATCAGACGTTGGCTCTCATAAACTATAAACGGTGTCAAAGCCTGCCCAGGGTGAAGATCCAGAGCTTCTTCAATCTCATCGGTCTTGATCTTTTTATTGCCCTCGACTACAACCTCATGGAGACGGGGATACTCCTCAATAGAAATAACCAGATGTACGCCAGCTTCACTCTCCTGGTTTGTTAAAATCTTTACATCTGAGAATAATCCAAGACTCCATAACTGCTTGACAGCTTCAGAAAAAGATTCCTGACTAGCATCCATGCCAGCACTCAGTCCAGAGGTTGAAATAATGACTTCTGGAGTAGCCGTCTTGGCCCCTACAACATCAATACTAGCCACTTTAATTTTAGCTGCTTGTTGTTGCCCCATCAAAGTGGATAGGACAAAAATAAAGCTTACGAGGTGTATAATAATTTTTTTCATATCTAAACGAACGTTCTAAGTCTTGATTTGTTCACTAACTTGTCCGTATCTTCGCTCTCTTTTTTGAAATTCTTTAATAGCTTCTAAAAAATCTTGCTCTGAAAAGGCTGGCCAGAACACTGGAGTAACAAAAATCTCAGTGTAAGCCAATTGCCATAACAAGAAATTACTTAATCTAAATTCCCCACTGGTCCGGATAAGCAAATCCGGGTCCTGGATTTTTGCAGTATACAGATGATTCGAAATAGTTTCATCACTAATCTCTGAGGGTTTTAGCTCCCCTCTTTCCACAGCCGACCCAATTGTCTGCACTGCTTGTAATATTTCCTGGCGGCTACCATAGTTCAAGGCCAGGTTTAAATTCAGTCCCGTATTGCTAGCTGTACGTTCAATCCCATCCAACATGCCCTTCCGGGGACCCTTTGGCATAGATTCCAGATTACCAATTACCGTCAGACGTACATTATTACGGTGCAGGTCCTCAACTTCTTTGGTGATCGTATCCAGCAACAAGTTCATAAGGGCTGACACTTCAAGCTTTGGCCGGTTCCAATTTTCACTTGAAAACGTGTATAGTGTCAAGGTTTCCAAACCCAGTTCACCTGCCAGCTCAGTAATCAAACGAACGGTTTTAACCCCTGCTGTGTGGCCAAATATTCTAGGTTTTGATCTTGATTTAGCCCAACGACCATTCCCATCCATGATAATGGCAACATGTTTTGGAAGATCCCCATGAGCCAGGACATCAGCTTTCAGTTTCGCAAGTTGCTCAGGCGTCATCTGAATCACTCCATCCCCAGGGCAGTACGTCCCTCAGGACTAATCATAGCAGGATTCCAACGTGGTTCCCAGACAACTTCTACTTGAGCTTCTGTCACACCTTCCAGTGCTTCAACAGCATCTTTCACATTTTTGGATATCACTTCATGCATGGGGCACCCGGTTGCTGTTAAAGTCATTTTCACTACAACCGAATGTTCATCAATTTGAACTTCATAGATCAATCCCAGGTCAACCAGATTCACCGGTATCTCTGGATCATACACCTTTTGCAAGGCACTAATGATTTGATCTTTGGTAACCATCGTCTTAAATCAGTTTACCAATTCATGGACTTGGTTAGCCACGTCTCTAAACAGCTGAGCTGCTTCTGATTCAGGCAAATGAATAACTAATGGTTCGCCATTCTCGCCTGCTTTCATAATATCTTCATTAAGCGGAATTTTAGCCAGCAAAGGGACATTAAGTCGCTTACTCTCTTTAGCTCCACCACCTGAAGAAAATATTTGTGATTCATGACCACAATTTGTGCAGATATGGTACGACATGTTTTCGATAATACCCAGAACCGGCGTATTTACTTTCTCAAACATATTTGCCCCACGCTCTACATCTTTGAGTGCAAGATCTTGGGGAGTTGTAACAATAACAGCCCCTGTCAGAGCTACCTGCTGCACCAGGGTCAGCTGGACATCACCAGTTCCTGGAGGCAGATCTAATATCAAATAGTCCAAGTCGCCCCAAGCTACATCAAATAAAAACTGCGATACCATTTTAGTAACCATAGCCCCTCTCCAGATTACTGGAGAACTGTCAGTTAGCAAGAAGCCTAAAGACATGAGGGACATATCATATTTAATAATCGGTTGAAGCTTATTGCCTTCCAGGACCTTAGGAACTTCATGCACACCCAGGGTTATTGGTAAACTTGGTCCGAACACATCCAAATCCAAAATTCCAACTGTATGTCCTTGCTTACGAAGGGCGGCTGCCAGATTAGCTGCAACGGTTGATTTTCCAACTCCACCTTTACCGCTGGCAACGGCAATTGTATGCTTGACTCCCGGTATTCCCGGTGGTGCAGTTGCCTCCTGCTGACCGGCAGAGGCTTGAGCAGCACCCTGAATTATTTCGATACTGACTTTTTCATAGCCACCAGCCCGCAACACCTGTTCTAAATTTGCTAAAATCTCCTGGCGAACGTCTTCCTTTTCACTGGAAAACTTCACTCCAAGCTCAACACTATTATCACTTTCCTTTACGTTTTGGATCAGTCCAAAGCTAACAACATCCTTGCTGAAACCAGGGTACTTTACCTGACGTAAAAGGGAATTAAGTTTATCATCATTCATCGTGTATTTCTTCCTCTAACTTTCATAGCCTGCTAATATAGTTTTCAATTCTCCAGATGCAGGATAAATGATAGTTGATTTACAACTTTTGACAGACTTTATCTGGCAATGGTTAAGATTGAAATAGTGAGGGGTTTTGATGGACTATAGTTTTAATTATTAGCCTTGAGAATTAATTCCAGCTAAACAAAAGGTCTCCCATTGGGAGACCTTTATACTCAAGTGAGTGTGAAAAATACTGATCTGTTTAATATCAGCCAGTAAGTTTTGCGTAGCGGGCCATGAGGACTTCTTCTGTTTCCTCAACACCTACTGGTATACAGTCTACCGGGCAAACCTCAACACACTGTGATTCGTCAAAATGCCCTTTGCACTCAGTACAGAGAGCTGGATCAATCTCGTAAAACTCATCCCCTTCAGAAATCGCTTCATTTGGACATTCTGGCTCACAAGCACCGCAGTTAATACATTCATCCGTAATAATTAGAGACATGAAACCTCCTGTGATTTACTATCTCAAAGTATGATACCACCTGCAGAATTGATCTGAGATGGCGATTATGGTCTTACAGCTATGAACAACTACACAGCTTACTAATAAAACCCAATACAGCTAGTCAAATAACGTGCAAATATGAAGTTCGCACAGGCGATTCCCAAACACTATTTGAGCGCAATACTTGCTTTATGTATAATTTTTTTATTTTTTACCATGATTAGAGCTTCACACCCTATATTGTGGCCATCACAAGTAACATTTTTGCTCGAAAATTAGACGCTATATTACCATGAGGATTATATGAAAATAGCCTATCTGGATGGGATTCGTTTTTACCGAGTGCTCTATGCCGGTATCCAAAGTTTACTCGATGAGCAGGACTATCTCAACAAAATCAATGTTTTTCCAGTTCCCGATGGTGATACTGGAACGAATATGGCATTTACCTTGATGGGTATTATTGAACACATTCAACCGCATGAAAAAGTAGCCTTAAATGAACTAAGTTTTCTGGTAGCAGAAGCAGCATTGGATAATGCCCGTGGTAACTCTGGCGTAATTCTAGCTCAATTCTTCCAGGGATTAAGTACGGGATTAGAACAATTTACGGAGGTGAATACAAGCCAATTTGCTGCTGCAGCTAAAATCGCAGTGGACGAGTCCTATACCGCGCTTATGGATCCAGTTGAAGGAACCATACTTTCGGTCATGCGAGCCTGGAGTGATAGTTTCCTTGAAGCATCAAAGACCAGCGCTGACTTCCAACGCGTGTGGCGAGCAGCCATGCAGGAATCACAAAAAGCGCTGGATTATACTCCTGAACAACTACAAGTATTAAAGGATGCTGGCGTTGTTGATGCAGCCGGTCGGGGTTTTCAAAGTATCCTCGAGGGTGTGATGACCTTTATGGATACTGGTAATATCAGACAACTCCCTGAAATTGATATAGAATTTTCATCAGCTGCAATTGAAATGACTGAGCAATCCCTGGATGATCTTGACTACCCCTTCTGTACCGAATGTATAGTGGTTGCTGAAAATATTTCCCGGGACGAGCTTAACAAAGTCTTGCGGGACAAGGGAAATAGTATCGTGATTGCCGGTTCAAAGCACCGAGCCAAGATTCATATTCATACAGATAACCCGGGGGAGCTCTTTACGCTTCTGGAGAACCTCGGTGAAGTCCAACAGCAAAAAGTTGATGATATGCGTGAGCAAAATAAGAGTACACATTCTGACAAACGGATTGCTCTGGTAATCGATTCGACCTGTGATCTTCCACCGGAAGTGATTGAGAAACATCATATCCATGTTGTTCCAGCCCGGTTGAATTTTGGAAAAGAACAATTTATTGACCGGGTAACGATCACAAATAGAGAATTTTATCAGCGTCTGGCAGTATCCAACATACATCCACAAACCTCGCAACCACCACCAGCTGACTTTAGAAGGATGTACCAATTCTTATCCTCACACTATGAGTCTGTGATCTCATTACACCTGCCTGCCGTCTTAAGTGGTACATTACAGAACGCAAATGCGGCCATGAAAAAGAGCAACTTTAAAGGCAACAAGACAACCCTGGATTCTTTCTCTGTTTCAGCCGGGATCGGAATGACGGCTCTGGAAATGGCCCAGGCAATCGAGGATGATAAAAGTTTTGAAGAAGTTAAAGCGATTGCTGAAAAGACGATTCAAAATACGGAGATATTCATCGGCTTGAAAACACTGGATGCTATCCTGCGTGGTGGCAGATTAAGCCTTAGCAAAAAGCGTATTATCGATTTTCTACGACTTAATCTAGTCCTAAGTGTAACCAAAGAAGGATATTTGAAACCTGCTGGGGTGACCATAGGACGCAATAATTTTTCAGGTAAGTTTGAAAAGTTTGTGCTTAAAAAAGTCAAGGATCAGACACTAAAGCGGATTGGCATTGTGCATGGTATGGATCCAGAAATAGCTGAGCGATATCGAAAATCATTTGCTGCCAAATATCCAGAAGCTGAAATCTTTGTGACTGATCTCTGCCCGGCTCTCGGTGTGCATGGTGGAATTGGTGCAGTCGGTATTGCACTTCAATACGCATAGATAATAATTTTAACGCTCATCTCTGCTGGAATGAGTGTATATTTAGACTTAAGTAAAAAGGGACACTAAAAAATGATAGAACTGCTTATTCTTATTTTAATCGCATATGTTGTTGGGTCTACACCTACCAGCATTATTGTTTCAAAATTAGTTTTCAAGTCGGATGTCCGTGAACATGGCTCTGGTAATGCTGGAGCAACCAATGTTTTTCGCACTTTCGGCTGGAAACCGGCTTTATTTGTCACTTTGGTTGATGTATTTAAAGGCTGGCTACCTGCTTATGTAGCTGGTAACCTTAATTCTGATTCCATTTT
>JAUVDF010000057.1 GCA_030595455.1 Fidelibacterota bacterium
TGGCTGTACTGATTTATTAGATCTATTCTACTGGAGTTGAGATAGCTGATTGAATCTTGGTCGTGTTAACTATTGCAAAAACATGGTCCAGTTTTTCATTTGATTCTTTTGTCGTACTACTGCCTTTTGCAAATTTTATAAAATCCGCTATCTCCAACAAAGATTGAGTCGTGGAAATAATTTTTGGATCAAAATCTTCCATTCGATTCATTTTACGCATTAGTTCCTTACTGGTTAGCTCAAGGGCATCCAACAGGTAGCGATTTTCATAATATTGTTTCAGGATAAAGCTTAAATCTGAGTAGAATTGTTTATACTTCTTGTTATGCAGATATCTGGATTGTTTAAGAATCTCTAATTCCCGTAAGGCGATGATATGAGCATCCTCAGGCGGCGTAATAATTGACGGTTGTGTTCCATTCTTATGGGGCTCATAGAATCTTTTGTATAGATAGTACGCTAAGTAAGCGATCGTACTGAGCGCAAGTATCCAGAGAACTATCATGAGACCCATGGGTGTATTTATTCGATGTAAACCTTTTATGTCGCGGAAAGTGGTATCAGCTGCAGTCAGAATAGAAATAATATTTAGGTCTGGTCCCTGGAGTATCAGACTATCGGCACCCAGGGCACCCTTGATATAGACAAACAGCTCAGGAAAATGAAAAATACCGACTGAATCATAAACTGCAGTTTTGATATGTAATTCAGAGCCGGATTTAGTTCGTATGATTTGTTGATCAATGATTTCTATTCCAGTACCATTGAGCTGAGGCTCACTGACTATGACTTCTCCGTCTGGATTATGTTGAAGATCCCAGGAAAAGGTGATGACATCACCTAGTGAGCCGTGTAAGCTATCAGCGAAGAAGCTTGCATCGAGACCAAAAAGAACTTGAGAGAGTAAAAAGAAAGTGGCAAAAAGAGTCTTCCTGCTCATCGCATCCTCGTTGCACGTCTTCTGAAAAAACTAATGAGTAAATCTACATAGGGTTCATCAGTGCGAACTGGTAAATAGTCGAGTCTGTTGGTTTTGAAGAAATTTTGAAGGGTCTCAAAGCGATTACGAGAATTCTGGCTATAAGTTTTGCGAATTGATGATTTACCAGTATTTATTATAGAGGTTTCGCCAGTCTCACCATCGTGAATTTGAATAAGACCTAGATCAGGCAACTCAATTTCCCAGGGGTCTTGCAGGTGAAATGATAACATATCATGTCGTCTACTCGCCTGTTTAACACTTTTTTCGTAATCATTATCCAGAAAATCAGAAATCATAAAGATTACAGATCGTTTCCTGAGAACCCGACTCATAAATTCGAGGGCAGAGTTAATACTGGTTCCCTGGTGCTTAGGTTCGTGATTCAAGACTTCGCGAATAACCCTGAGCACATGACTACGCCCTTTTCGAGGCGGAATATATTTCTCAACCCGGTCAGTGAAGATGATCAACCCAACCTTATCATTATTCTTTACTGCAGAAAATGCCAGGACTGCAGAAAGCTCGGCTGCCAGATTTCTTTTCATTTGTCCACGGGTACCAAAGGCGCCTGAAGCAGAAGCATCAACCATGATCATTACGGTGAGTTCGCGTTCTTCTTCAAACAATTTTACGTAGGGAGTACCGGTGCGAGCAGAAACGTTCCAGTCAATTGTTCTAATTTCATCACCGGGTGAATATTCACGGACTTCGGCAAATTCCATTCCGCGACCTTTAAAAACAGAATGGTATTCTCCCCCAAAAACCTCATTAACCAGGTGTCTGGTGCTCAGCTCTATCTTTTTGACTTTTTTTAATAGTTCGCGATTTAGCAAATTTCATCATTCCTTACGAAATAATGTTCCTGGTAACTATTGTGTAAAATAAAGCGGGTTAGGATCACGGAACTTCAGTAACCTCGAATATCCGTTGAATGATGTCCTCACTGGTAACTTCCTCAGCTTCAGCCTCATAAGTAACCAATACTCTGTGCCGCATTACATCCATTCCGATCGCACGTATATCGTCAGGGGTCACATAGCCACGTTGATTGATAAATGCGTTTGCTTTAGCTGCCAGAGCAAGATTAATAGAAGCTCTGGGAGATGCACCGTATTCAATCAAAGGTTCAAGATCTGGGAGCCCAGCAGCGCTTGGGTCTCTACTAGCGACGACTAGAGAAACTATATATTTGAATATTTTGTCATCGATATAGATCTCATCAACGACTTTGCGAGCATCCAGAATATCTTTCTTAGTAACCACTGATTTAGTCTTAAACGATGGATTAGGATGTGCCATGCGTTTGATGATCTCAAATTCTTCTTCTTCAGTTGGGTAATCAACCTTTAGCTTCAGCATAAAGCGATCTACTTGGGCCTCAGGTAAAGGGTATGTCCCCTCTTGTTCAATGGGGTTTTGAGTGGCTAAAACCAGGAAAGGCTCCTCTAATTTGTAGCTCGTATCCCCAATGGTTATCTGCTTTTCTTGCATTGACTCAAGCAAGGCAGCCTGAACCTTTGCCGGAGATCGATTTATTTCATCAGCCAGAATAATGTTGCTAAAAAGTGGTCCCTTTTTAACATTAAATTCACCATTCTTCTGATTATAGATTAAGGTTCCCAAAAGATCGGCAGGTAAAAGATCAGGCGTAAACTGGATCCGGTTGAAGCTCGTATTTATCAGTTCAGCTATGGTCTTTATCGTGAGCGTTTTAGCAAGTCCAGGTACACCTTCCAGCAGGATATGTCCATTGGAGAGCAATCCGATGAGGATACGCTGGATCATGTCTTTCTGACCAACAATAACCTTGGCTGCTTCGGACTCTAAACTCTGAAGGAATTGACTTTTATCCTTAATCTTTTCATTAAGTTTGCTTAGGTCAAAGGTCATAATAAATAATCCTGAAGTTTAGGATGTCTTATTGAGTAAATGTTGTAATTCAGGAATCTCTTCAAGCGATTTCCCAAGATACTTTAACTCAAATTCAACTGAGGGTGACATCTCATGATCTGGGTATTTTTCTAGAAAAAGCGAATAATATTTTACGGCTGGGTCATTCTCCCCTAACTCATTTGCATAAATATACCCAATAGAGAATAGTGCTTTGGGCGCTTGTTCAGAACCAGGATAGTCATCAGAGATGCCTTCGTAGGTAATGATGGCATTTCTCAGGTCTCGAAGATTTTTATGATATACTTCAGCAAGTTCATAGCGAATATTGACTGCATGATCAAGATTAGAATATTTCTCAATCCATAATTTGTACATATTGACAGAGGCAGCATTGGCCTGAGCATTCAAGGCCTGCTTAGCCATATCAAGCAGATCACCATCAGAATAGTCAACCAGGTCAGCCAGAGTTGCCTGATAATAGGCATTTGTCAGGGTCATATTTCTTAAATCTTTGGAAGCTAAATTCCCAGCTTCAATGTTGGCTGCTATACGCTGAGCGCCAGTTTCAGCTTTCAGAATGGCATTATCATAGTTTTCAAGGGCCAGAGTATATTCTTTATCCGTTTGTAATTCCGCACCTTGTTTCATTGAATCATCATAGGATTTTCCACATGAACTGATCATCAAGCCTATGATTATCACCCCTGGTATTAACAATCTCTTCATTAGTGTATTTCCTTTTGTTAATTTCTGAATATAGCTAAAAACTTTTTATCTGAATATGCATATTAATGATTGCAGCGAGTTCTACTATTTAACTGAAATCATGTTCCCCGCATTATAATTTTTCTAGAAGGCGTATGCTATAGCAATATGTGTTTGACCCTGTTGCGACATCGCATTAGAACCGATCGGAATTCCATAATCGATACGTGCCGGACCAATGGGTGTATCGATAGTAATTCCAAGACCGGCCGCCATTTGAATATCTGAAAAGTCAGCATCAGTAAAGTCTTTCCAAATATTTCCAGAATCGAGAAATACTTCACCACCAATCAGACTGTATATGGGGAATCTAATTTCAATATTTGTAAAGTATCTCAGATTACCACCAGTCGGAATCGATTCACCATTTTCCAAAATAGCTGTCGGTCCTAACATCTGCTGCTTATAACCTCTAATACTTGAGTTACCACCTAGAAAGAATCGTTCCGCGTATGGTATGTCAGAGTTTGGATCCTTCAGAATCGCGGCTGCAACGTTAATATTGTGAGCGAACACAACATTAGAAAAGATATTCCAGTAAGAACTGAAAGATGACTGTAGTTGCATGTAGCTATATTTCCCACCGAGGAAATATCCAACCATACTTGGTTCAACAATTAGTTTAAACCCCTGCTTCGGATAGAAGAAATTATCTCTTTCATCCCACACTAATTTTAAACTGATCTTGCGAGCCTCTTTATATATATCCAGTTTAGAAATATCCAATATTTCTTGATTATTTAAAGTATCGATTGAAGTCTCCGGGTTACTTGAAAGACTCCATTCCGCTACAGATTGAATTTTAAGCTTGCGAAACCAACGATAGGTCATGATAGCTCTAAGACCATATGCATCATTCTTAAAAATAGATCCATAACTATCAATGTCCCAGTAGGAGTAAAATGGATTAATCGTTAAGGGGACTCTCAATTTTGCTAGCCAAGGTTCGATATAGAAAAAATCCAGTTTGAATTCCTGGGGTGTAAATATTGCCGGGTAAACAGAGCTTATTTTTGTCTGTATTCGTATTCTTCTACCGCTATCAAAAATGTTATTGTGGTACCAACTTCCTGATAAACCAATACTAAGTACAGAAAGAGCATTAGGGAAATAATCTAGGGGACCTTGCTTTAGTCCCAAGTTCATATCGAAACCCCGGAATTTTGTTGGGTTGACTTCGACTGTTAGATCAATAGTTGAAGCGCTGGTGTCCACATTACCAAGACTGATATTTACGCTATTAAATAAACTGGTTTCATACAAACGACGTTTGGACTCTTCGATATTAGCCTGGTTGAATAAATCACCGGTTTCAACAATAATTTCCCTGCGAATTATGCGATTGGGAACATGTTCAACTTCGATGATATTAATCTGACCAATATTTAATATGGGCCCCTCTTTTACAGTAATGAACAGGCTTACCGAATCATCAATTACATGCTCATCCTGAATGTTGATCAGGGGGTACCCACTATTTCGGTACAGGGCGAGCATTTTAATCAGATTCTCCCGAATTTTGAAAGTATTAAAGCTGGAACCGATCTGGTACTCTATCAAATCTAAATATTCCTGATCAGAAAAGACCCTATTGCCCGACAGGGTAATATCTTTTAGATAGTACTCCTTACCCTCGCTAATATGTATAAAGACATACATCTGATTATCATCAGTTACACTAAGTGAGTCAGAAATGTTTACATCAAGGAAACCATTCAAGGTGTAGTAGTTTTCAAGTTTTTGGATTTCACGAGCAAGATGGTGGCGATTATAAAAACTACCTGAACTAAATAAGCGTTTTTCCTTCAAGCGAATTTGAGCCAGGAGTTCATTTGTACTGAGGAAATGATTGCCAGAAATGTTTATGTCGACAATCTCCGGTGCCTCGATTGTACCCTGGGAAAGAGCGAACGATAAATTCAGACAGAGCAGTATGAGCTTACGAAGCTGCTTCAATTTTAGTATGTGAATTTCAGCCTCCCATTCAACTCTATTTCTCCATTCTGATTGACCTTGCTGGTTACTGAGAAATTACGGTTGATCTGATATTCAAAGCCAAAATCGTAATCAGATTTTCCAGCAGTAGCCCGCAGTTCACCCTCATAGGTTACTTTCAAATTCTTTGATAGCCTTTGACCTAGCTGGAATCTAGGGACAGTCGTTGTATCAGAAGCTACCACATCCAAAATATCTAGACCAGTTATCTGTCGGCCAATTTTGGATAACTCCTTTTCCGCAAGCATGACTGAATAAGATTCAACTGGATTTAACGCATCTTCTGTAGTAAAGCTGACTTCAACTAATGTTTGATTAATCGTAAGGTATGTGAGGACATCAGCCTGAGTCAGCTGGCTATTCTCAACGTTAATCAAGAGTTCAGGCTCGTTCAGGTCACCTGATAATACCAGACTTACTTGTTCCCCATCGATGTCTATCTCAGCCTCCATGTTAAGTTGTGGGTTAAAGTCAACTGAGTGAAAATTGATCTCACCAGAAATAATAGTCAATTCGTTACCCAGGTAGAAAAATTTCCCACCTTCCTGGGCGATGAGGTTACCTGTAAATCTCATTTCACCGTCACCAAAATCAATCAGCCATAATTCACCTTCAAACTCCGCTTCCATCTGGTTATTTGAGATCAGTAGATCACTGGAGAATTGCGTATTTAGGTTATATCTGAATTGCATGGTGTCATTTTGACTTACCGATTGTTGATAGAGTTCTTCTGTTTCAAAATTGCTATAATAGACAGCCCGTTTGACGGGAATGATGGCTGTTACATCCA
>JAUVDF010000045.1 GCA_030595455.1 Fidelibacterota bacterium
CTGATTTCAGAGGGCGATTCCATAAATATTTATGAGAAGCAATTACAACCAATCTTAAAAAAATCTAATCCAACTCGGGGAGACTCAATCCATGTTGAGTTATCCCACATTGATGGAATATTTTTTCCTATTCATAGGGGGAGTGTGACCTACATAGCTTCCCAGCTTGCCTATAATAACTTGAATACCCATATCCTGGGCGATGAGAATTGGATCGATAGAGAGGCATTGAAAAAGAATGCGCATAATCTTCCCAAATTAACACTCATAACCGGTGATCGACTTGGGTTTCAAGAGATTGATCAAGCCTTCATAGATGAGTACATTCGTATTTTTAAAAATCGTCCTGAACAATATGATCTAATGGGTTTTGACGTCATGGGCATGTTGCTTCAGGCAGTTCAGTATGCAGGTGGTTCAGAGTCGGTATTGTGGGACGTGTTAGTAAATTCACCTACCTATGAAGGACTTGTGCATAAAGTTCAATGGGGTGGCCATACCAAACGTGAAAATAATCTGGTTTTCCTGATTGATTATGTGGATAGAGCATTTGAACTCGATGGATATTTTGATAATTCCGGGTTTTTCTCTATGGATAGCACAAGTGTTGACAGCGTCGATGTGGAGTTGTCATCAGAGCTAGAGTAAGCGTTCTTAAATCGCAGTATCTGGAAATTCCCCAGCACATAGCGCTTGGATTCTCTACGCGCACAGGCGGCGTAAGCCCGAATCCCTATTTTGGTCTGAATATGTCTACCTCCAAAGGTGATTCACGTGAGAATGTTGCCCTGAATAGACAGTTATTTCTTGACGAATTTAGTCTTAGCGAGGTGGCTCTTGCCCAACCTGTTCAAGTAAGTCGCGATGGGATTATGATTGTTGATGCTCCAGGCAAATATCCTGAGTGTGATGCTCTGATTACTCGTCATCCGAATGTTTTTCTAAGTGTTTTAACTGCTGATTGTTCTCCTGTATTAATATGGTCTGAGGATTATCCGCTGGTTGCGGCTGTCCATTCTGGATGGCAAGGCTCTGAACTAGATATTCTGGGTAGAACGCTAATAATAATTAAAGACTCGTTTGATATATCACCAGACAAGCTCAATATGATTATTGGACCTGGGCTTAGTCAGGAATATTTTGAAGTAGGTCCTGAGTTTAATGACAAATTCCCAGCAGAGTATTTGCATCCAGTGCCTGATACTGATCGATTCAAGTTCGATAACAACAATTACTTACAGGAAACAGCCATCAAACAAGGTGTCCCTGAATCTCAAATTGAAATGCTGGATTATTGCAGTTACCGGGATGATGATTTATTTTTTTCTCATCGTCGGGATAAAAACATAACGGGGAGAATGATGTCTTTGATAGGAATTAGAGGATGAACGTATACAGCGCCGCAATATTGGCAGTGATCCAGGGCTTGACTGAATTTTTACCCGTATCTAGCTCAGGGCATTTAGTCCTGGGTGAAGCTCTGCTTGGATCAAATGCCTTTGGGAATAGTATCGCTTTCGAATTGGTAGTTCATTTAGGAACCTTTTTGGCAGTAGTCGTTATTTTCTGGGGCGATATTATTGCTTTATCCAGAGTGTTTTTTCCTCGTCTCCTCAAACCCAGTCAATGGCAGACAGAATATACCCAGAATTCAGAGTTCAGACTTACGGTACTAATGGTTTTAGCAATGTTGCCCGCTGGCTTCATTGGTCTACTGTTGCGAGATCAGATTAGTGATTTATTCTCCAATCCAAGCAAGGTGAGTATGGCTTTATTAGTCACTGGATCCATGCTTTTTGCTACCAAATTCTTCAAGAAATCAGATCAACCCATTAATTTCAAAAGAGCTCTGCTGATCGGCTTTGCCCAGGCATTAGCTTTAGTCCCAGGTATTTCACGTTCAGGATCAACCATAACTATGGCTCTGGCCTTAGGGGTGAAACAGGAGCAAGCAGCCAGGTTTAGTTTTATTATGGTCCTGCCTCTCATTGTTGCAGCAACAGTACTTGAGTTCAATGATCTATTAAAGGTTGGGATAAGTTTCGACGAAAGCGTAATTCTCATAGTAGGGCTGGTTGTCTCGTTTATTGTTGGTTATGTAAGCTTGAAATGGTTACTACAGCTACTTAAGCAGGGGCGTTTCCATTATTTTGCCTGGTACTGTTTCAGCATAGCAGGATTAGGGTTGATTTATTTCTAAAATGGCTTCCAATCCAGATCAATTCCGCAATTATTCAAGAATCATCTCAGATTTAAAAGATGGTAAGCTGGCTCCTATCTATTTCGCAATGGGTTCTGATTACTATCTTTACCAACAATTTATAGCTGCTCTAAAATTAGCATTTAAAAGCCGCTTTGGTGATAATGCTGATCTTGTTCAACGCTGGGGGACTGATCTTAAAGCAGTAACGGATATTACCGCAGTATTAGGCGGTGGGGGACTATTTTCGACTGCAAGTCTGGTTATGCTCCATGAAATTCAAGATTCTGGCACAACTGTAAAAACAAATCTTTCAAGTCTTTTGGGGAAATTACCACCGGACACAATTATTCTTGCGCATTACTCTATCAGTGATTTTCGTAGGGCTAAATGGTTGGATGCCATGCAAAATATCGCACAAGTTGTCCCGCTCAGTAGTCCATCAACTACCGTCATGCCGGGAATCGTAGGACAGATAGCTGCAGGACATAAGCTCAAATTAGATGATGAGGCAATCTACCGCTTAATTGAGCTCAGCAGTGGTGAGCTGGCGATTATTGATAATGAGCTGGAGAAATTATCACTCTATATCACCAATCCGGATGAAACAATAAAGCGAAACATTGTGGATCAGGTGGCTGGTTCGGTCGAAAATGCCCAGGTTGCCCAGTTTATCGAAGCTGTCTCAAATCGCGACCGTAAACATGCGATTCAAACTCTGGTAGAAATTCATCATCAAGGCAAGGAAGGCCTGCCCTTTGTGGTAGCCATGCTCTACAATCGTCTGATCCAACTGATGGCTTTAAATGAACCCCTGGAAGCCAGGAAATCAATCGGCCAGGGAACCACTTCATATTTTTTCCTGAAGCAATTGGAACCAGTTGCTAGAAACTACCAGCTCGCTGAGTTACAGAAGGCGACTCGTAGGTTGGCAGAGCTTGATTTGCAGTTTAGATTAGGCTCAGTTGATATGTTATCAGCCTTTTCAAAATGGGTATCAGAGGTAGTGTAATTAATGGACGCAGTAACACCTAAAACAGACGAGCAGCTCATTGCTGAATTTCAGGCTGGTGATGAACAGGGCTTTGTCGAGCTAGTAAATCGCTATAAAGATCGACTGGTCAATTTTGTTTACCGTTTCCTGAATGATATGACCGATGCAGAAGATTTAGTCCAGGAAACATTCCTGAAAGTTTATCAGAAAAAACATGCGTATCGTGAAATCGCAAAATTCTCTACCTGGATTTATACAATTGCTGGAAATTTAGCCCGTTCTGAGTTACGTAAACGAAAACGTCGCAAGACCTACACAATGTCATCTTTATCATATGATGACAATGAATTTACACCTGTTGATCATGGCAAAGATACAGAAGGTATTGTTTTTAATAGTTATGCCGGCGAAGAAATTATGAAGGCTATCAACCAGCTTCCTGAACCGTTTAAAACGATCACAATTTTGCGAGATATTCAGGAACTTTCTTATGAAGACATTAGTACAATACTCGACATTCCAATGGGGACTGTCAAGTCACGCGTCAATAGAGCACGTTTGAAATTACAAGAAACATTGAGCTACCTTAGGGAGTAATCAATAGCAAAATCGTTATCGTTTAAGAAACACACATTGAGGATTATTAAAGATGCAAAATAACGAGTGTATTTATATTTGTGAACAGTTCACTGAGTACCACGAAAATTCGTTGCTCCCTGAATTAAAAGCTAAAGTTGATGCCCATCTTACCGTGTGTTCCCCTTGTCAAGCCATCTATCAGGAATTAGCTCAAGTCATTCAAAAACTTCACAGTCTTCCAACAATCAATACAAACCCTGAGTTCAATGATCAACTATTGTCCAAGCTAAGGGATCTACAGGCAGAAAGTACCTGGTCACGTATTTATAAATCATCTTATATGCGTGTTGCCAGTTATGCTGTTGCTGCTGGATTCATTGTTGCAGTAGGACTTAATGTTTGGATTGATCCGATTTCCCCAATTAATCAGGGGAGAGTTAGTAGTTTTGCGGGTACCCAGAAGCCAAATGCTATTAACGAAGAAACCCTTGCAAGTCAGACAGATAGCGTCGTTGGTAACTCAAGCGACTCACTTGAATTAAGCCCTGGTACGATAAGTTCTGGCAGCTCCACGCTGCAATTGGTAAACGATACACAATAGCACCTCAAGCCCTTCATATTTCAAGAAATAAGTAGTTTCAATATTCCTGTAAATCTCAGGAGTATCAATTGATTTTGATACTCTTAATATTTAACTTTAAGTCTTATAGTAAAACTGTCTGAAAAGGCGTGTTGTTAAGAATATCTGAATGGATATTATCTAGAATAGAATATTGTTTGAGCTTAGGGAAGGAGGGATTCGAGTATGGACCATGCAGATATCGATTTGGCAAATCTGGATACGAAACCCTTTTTTGAGACTCAAGTAAAAATTGCAATTGATATTTTAAATTCCGTTTATCCAGAAACTAGTATTTATCTTTATACTTTAGGTGAGAGTGATGACTTTGTTCTAAAGGACTTACCTACCAATGGTCATCAGGTGTCCAAAACAATAAGCTCTGCGACGCAAGCACTGACTGAAACTCTATCACAGAATGAATTTACCAGTATTTTTATTAAGAATCAGGAGAATAGGGAAATCTTTTCCATACAGCCTGAAGAACAGTCAGAATACTCTTTACTAACACCAATTAGCAAATTAGGAAATATGGTGGGGTTTTTATTCACCATCTTGCCTCACGGCCGTGGTCCCTCTGACTATAATCAGAGCGTGTTCAATAATTTGGCATTAAGCGTTGGGTCAAGCTATATACTATCTGATTCTCTCGAAAAGCTCAAAAGTCGCAGTAATCATCTGTCATTGATGCTTGAAGTAAATACGCATTTAAATATTGCTGCCACCAAAACAGATTACCTCTTTGAAATCTCACGCTTTGGTAAGTATTTCATTCATTTTGATCGAGCTGTATTGGTCCTGCATCCTGAGGAGACGCCTGAATATTTCTCTGTGGATTCTATCGAGGGCGATGAAACTGGACTACAGCTTGGCATGAGCTATCCAGTCTATAAATCTCTGGTCAGTCGATCCATCATAACTGGACAATTTTTTATTTTTAAGCAGAGCCATGCGGAACAGCCTGAAGGAATCTATCATGAAGGCGATATAGAAGAGTACCCCTACAAACAGGTCATTGGATTCCCGCTATCTAAAACCAGAAATGGTTCAGGTGTCCTGGTACTAGAATCCCTAGATGAATACGATATTAAGCAAAGTCAAATTAGTATCTTCGAAATGATCAGTCAAAGCCTGGGTGCAGCTCTTACTAGATTCAGCTTGTATGAGCGTCTAAATAATTATGCCACCATCGATACTTTGACTCAGCTCTACAATCTGAGAGCTTTAAAACAGCGTTTTGAAGAGGAATTGGCTAGAGCAGGTCGCTATCAGAATTCGCTGGTGGTTTTGTTCCTGGATTTAGACAAATTCAAATTAGTAAATGATACTTATGGTCACCTCATGGGTGATTATGTACTGCGAGAAACCTCTCAGATTATTCGTGATACTGTCCGTACCAGTGATATACCTGGCCGGTATGGTGGTGAAGAATTCGTCGTGATTATGGTGAATTCAGATGCCAAAGCCTGTATGGCAAGTGCCCGACGTATTTGTTCGGCAATTCATGAGCGTAAATTCACAATGAATGATGTAACAGTTGATAGCAGGGTCAGTATTGGTTTAGCTGAGTATCCCCATGATGGTGAAACAATGCAAGAATTGATTCAATCTGCCGATGCGGCAATGTATACAGCAAAAAAACACGGTGGCGACCAGGTTGTAAAATATGAGAAAGGGATGGTGCCTAAATCACAAGCCTAAGAACAATTAAATTGATCATAACTTTACTTAGCCTGGTTCTAGTAACGCTAAGCTCAAGCAGGGCTCAAACTCTGGAGTTTCCAGAAAATATATTATCCCACGTCCCGTTTGAAGTAAGCTGGCAGGATTTTTCACAAGCCTCCCCACAAAATCCAGTATCGGTGAGTGGTTTTAAGGGGGGACCCCTGTACATTACAAGTCCTGAAGGGGCGGCTCGTGTCAGTCTTTCGAGCACATCAACCATTGAATATCTATCTGAGAATCAAATCGAAAGACGTAATATTCCAGTTATTCCTGGCTGGTTGAGTATTCTACCACCACTATTGGCTATTATCCTGGCCTTAATTACAAAAGAGATGTTAATCTCGCTGTTCTCCGGAATCTGGGTTGGTGTGACCATCATGTTCAACTACAATCCTATCAGCGGATTACTAAGATCTCTTGATACATATATCGTTGGTACTGTTGCCGATTCAGGGCATGTGACTATCCTGCTCTTCACCTTTGGATTTGGTGGACTCATCGGCATTATCCAAAAGAACGGTGGTCTGGCCGGTATCGTGAATATTGCGACAAAATTTGCTCGCACCCGGGTAAGAGGGCAAGTAGCAACTGCATCGATGGGTCTATTTATCTTTTTTGATGACTATGCCAATAGTCTCCTGGTTGGAAATACCATGAGACCATTCACTGACAAATTACGGATCAGTAGGGAAAAGCTCAGCTATATCGTTGACTCAACTGCAGCTCCGGTAGCCAGTGTTGGTTTAATTAGTACCTGGATTGTATTCGCCATGTCATTGCTTGCCGGACAGTTGGAAGTTCTAGATATTCAAGCCAATGCATACCTGATATTCCTACTATCAATTCCCTTCAGCTATTATGCAATCCTGGCCATCATTTTCGTATTCATGAATGCCGTTATGGGCCGTGAGTTTGGCCCCATGTATGCCGCTGAATACCGAGCCATCACAAAAGGAGAGGTCTTACGGCCGGGCGCAACACCATTGTCAGATGACTCCTTACTTAAGAACTCAGTTCAGGAGAATATTCCCCATAGGTGGTATAATGCAGTGATCCCT